>NZ_KV809536.1:443761-560848 GCF_001812605.1 Neisseria sp. HMSC073G10
AAGCTAGCGCGTCTACCAATTCCGCCACCTGGGCTTTGCTTTATTCTTCAAATTAAGGTACAGTTGACTACCTGAACTGCGAAGAAGCAACTATTATATATTTTAAAAAAAGAATGTCAACTATCAAAATGAACAAAAATACTAAATCTTTAAATTTACGAGAAAAAGACCCGTATTTGGAGCGGGAGAAACAACGTTACGCTCATCCGTTGCCCAGCCGTGAGTGGGTCATTGAATTATTGGAACAAAAAGGTGTGCCGACAAAAATCGAAGCTTTGGCACATGAATTGTCGATTACAGAAGATGAATATGAATTCTTCGAACGCCGTCTGAAAGCGATGGCGCGCGATGGTCAGGTGTTGATCAACCGACGTGGTGCGGTATGTGCGGCAGAAAAATTGGCATTGGTTAAATGCCGTGTCGAAGCGCATAAAGACGGCTTTGGTTTTGCCGTGCCGCTAACGCCGACAGGAGAGGGCGATTTTGTCTTGTATGAGCGTCAGATGCGCGGCGTGATGCACGGGGATATTGTTACTGTCCGTCCTGCCGGTATCGACCGCAGAGGCCGTCGTGAAGGTACGGTTTTGGATGTGGTGGAGCGTGCGCAGTCTAAAGTGGTCGGCCGTTTTTATATGGATCGCGGCGTGGCTATTTTGGAAGCCGAAGACAAGCGTTTGAGCCAAAGTATCGTGTTAGAGCCTGAAAGCGTGGCGCACTTTAAACCGCAATCCGGCCAGGTGATTGTGGCTGAAATTGAGACGTATCCTGAAGCGCATCGTCCTGCTGTGGCTAAGCTGATTGAAGTGTTGGGCGATTATGCCGACAGAGGTATGGAAATTGAAATCGCTGTACGCAAGCACCATTTGCCTCATCAATTCAGCGAAGCATGTGTCAAAGCCGCGAAGAAAATTCCTGATCATGTGCGTAAAACCGACTTGAAAGGGCGCGTGGATTTACGCGATTTGCCTTTGGTAACCATTGACGGCGAAACTGCGCGGGACTTTGACGATGCGGTTTTTGCTGAAAAAGTCGGCCGCAATTACCGTTTGGTGGTGGCGATTGCCGATGTCAGCCATTATGTCCGTCCTGATGACGGAATTGATGTAGATGCTCAGGAACGCAGTACCAGCGTGTATTTCCCACGCCGCGTGATTCCGATGCTGCCGGAGAAGTTGTCCAACGGTATCTGCTCGCTCAATCCTGATGTCGAACGCCTGTGTATGGTGTGCGATATGGTGATTACCTATGCAGGCAATATCAAGGAATACCGTTTCTATCCGGCAGTAATGCGTTCTCATGCGCGACTGACTTACAATCAAGTTTGGGATTGGATTTCAGACGGCCAGGATCATCCGTTTAAGCAGCAAATTGATACTCTGTATCAGTTATTTAAAATCTTACAGAAAAA
Organism: Neisseria sp. HMSC073G10; assembly: GCF_001812605.1. Lineage (NCBI taxonomy): Bacteria > Pseudomonadati > Pseudomonadota > Betaproteobacteria > Neisseriales > Neisseriaceae > Neisseria > Neisseria sp. HMSC073G10. The sequence goes on from NZ_KV809536.1 coordinate 445,170, forward strand.
ACGTTTTGAGCGTGGCGCGGTTGAGTTTGAGAGCGTTGAGACTCAGATGATTTTCGACGACAACGGTAAAATCGATAAGATCGTTCCCGTCGTCCGCAACGATGCGCACAAATTGATTGAAGAATGTATGTTGGCGGCGAATGTTTGCGCGGCAGAATTTTTGCTGAAAAACAAACATACGGCTTTATTCCGCAATCACTTGGGTCCGACTCCCGAAAAACTGGCCACTTTACGCGAGCAGCTTGGTTTACTGGGGCTGAGTTTGGGTGGCGGTGATAATCCGACGCCGAAAGACTATGCTGCGCTTGCAGAACAATTTAAAAACCGTCCGGACGCGGAGTTGTTGCAAGTGATGATGTTGCGTTCTATGCAGCAGGCGGTTTATGAGCCGCATTGCGACGGTCACTTTGGTCTGGCTTATAGCGCATATGCACACTTTACTTCTCCTATCCGTCGTTATCCCGATTTGACGGTACATCGTGCCATTAAGGCTGTGTTGAACGGGCAAACTTACCAACCCAATAAAACCTGGCAGGCTTTGGGCGTGCATACCTCTTTCTGCGAGCGCCGAGCCGATGATGCCAGCCGCGATGTGGAAAACTGGCTGAAAACTTATTATATGCGCGACAAAGTCGGCGAAGTCTTCAGTGGTAAGATTTCGGGCATGACCAGTTTCGGCATTTTTGTAACCTTGGACGATATTCATATCGACGGTTTGGTACACATCAGCGATTTGGGAGAGGATTATTTCAACTTCCGTCCTGAAATTATGGCAATTGAGGGCGAGCGTAGTGGTGTCCGTTTCAACATGGGCGATACGGTTACTGTAAAAGTCGCGCGTGCCGATTTGGATACCAGCAAGATTGATTTGACCTTAATCAGCGGCGGTTCAGTCGGTAAGAAACGCGGCGGAAGAAAAGCGAAACCTGTGAGTAAGCCGACAGCTGCTGACAAGCCTGTCGAAAAGCGTAAGCGTAAACTTTCGGCTAAAGAAATTGATGAAGCGTTGGCTACTCCCGTGAAGGCAAAGAAGAGCAAGGTGAAAAGTAAACCTGCCTCCAAGCCTGCCAAGTCAAGCAAACCTAAAGCCGTAAGCAAGAAAAAAGCGCAGACGAAAACAGCTTCTGTCAAAGCTGGGCATAAAAATAATGCTCAAGGTAAAAGCGTGAAGATTAAAGTGAAGAAAGCTGCTAAGAAATAAGTAGCATTCAATTCAGGCCGTCTGAAAAGTTTCAGACGGCCTGAATTTGTGATTTTATGAATAAACTTAAGGATAAATAAGATGATAAAACTATACGGTATTCCCAATTGCGATACGGTTAAAAAAGCGCGTAGTTGGATGGCGGAAAACGGCATCGAGTTTGAATTTGTAGATTTTAAGAAAAACGTCCCGACTGCCGAATTGATTGATGGCTGGCTGGAGCAGGTAGTTTTGGAAATTTTGCTCAATAAAAGAGGTACGACTTGGCGCAAGTTGGATAAAGATGCGCAGGAATCTGCCACCACAAGAGAAGGTGCGATTGCTTTGATGGTGGAGAATCCCAGTATCATCAAGCGGCCTGTATTGGTCAAAGAAGGGCAGGTTTATGTCGGATTTTCAGTAGAAGCGTACCAGGAAATTTTCGGATAAGGCATTTTTAGGTTTTTAGGCCGTCTGAAAAAGCAAGCCTCGAAAAAATACGTTACAATACGCGCTTTGAGCCTGTTTTCAGGATTTTAAGATTTTTGCGGCAGCATTTTCCGGCTGCTGCGCCAAACTTTTCTTTCGGATAAATATGTTCCATATTGTTGAAAAATATAAAACACCCGCCCAGATTGTTTTAGGTATCATCGGTCTGACCTTTATCGGATTCGGTGCCAATAACTTGTCTTCGCCGGGTTCTGATTACATTGTTAAAGTCGGGGATGAGAAGGTCAGCGAGCATGCTTTACAGATTGCGATACAGAATGAGCAGGCTGCCGGCAATAATGCGCCTTCGCGTGATGCTATATTCCAATCTTTATTGCAACGAGCTTACCTGAAGCAGGGTGCCAAGCTGATGGGCATTGCTGTGTCTCAGGAACAAATAAAGCAAGTTATCGTGGATGATCCGAATTTCCATGATGCTTCCGGCAAATTCAGTCAGGATTTGCTCAAGAAGTATTTGGATCATCGCAAAATGACCGAGGATCAGTTTGTTGAAGATATCCGCGAACAGTTTCAGTTGCAAAATCTGTTGAATTTGGTGCAAAACGGTGCGTTGGTCAGCGATGCGCAAGCGCGTCAGTTGATTAACCTGACTCAAGCAACACGTACCATCCGTTCATTTACTTTCAGCCCTGAAGCATTTGCGGCACAAGTAAAAGTAGATGATGCGGCTTTGCAAAAGTATTATGAAGCGCATAAGAAAGATTACTTGATTCCTCAAGCCGTTAAGCTGGAATATGTGGCTTTGAACATCAAGGATTTGGCTGACAAGCAAACCGTCAGTGCAGAAGAAGTACAAAAAGCTTATGACAGCAAAAGCGTAGATTTGTCGCCAAGAGCGGAAATTGCGCATATTTTCATTCCGGTTATGCCTAACGGAGATGAAGCAAGCAATGCGGAAATTAAAGCCGAAGTAGACAAAATGGCTGCAGAACTCAAAGCGCACCCAGATGCTTTTGCCGAGCTAGCGGCCAAGTACTCCAAAGACTTGTCCAGCAGCAATAAAGGCGGCAATTTGGGCTATCTGAGCAAAAGCGGCGGCAGTGGCTTTGGACCTGAATTCGATAAAGCGGCATTTGCATTGGGTAAAGGCGAAGTCAGCGATACCGTTAAATCGTCTTTGGGTTATCACGTTATTAAAGTTTTGAATGTCGAAGCTGAGCCGACTTTGGAACAAGCCAAGGCGCGTATCGAAGCAGCCTTGAAACTGAAAAAAGCAGCTTCTGCCTTTAATGCTGCGAAAGAAAAACTGGGTGAAGATACCTTTAATGATCCATCTTCTTTGGCAAAAGCAGCCGCCAATTCAGGTTTGAAAGTGGAAAGCCTGGATGAATGGGTGACCAAAGCGGGCGCGAAGGAAGCCGGCTTGCCTGAAGCGTTGATTAATGCCGCGTTTAGTGATGATGTACTGAAGAAAAAACACAATTCTGAAGTGATCGCCATCAACAACGATACCGTTTGGGTCATTCGTGCGAAAGAAGTGCGCGAAGAGAAAATCGCACCATTTGCGGAAGTCAAAGACAATGTCCGTGCAGCATATCAGCGCTCTGAAGCCGCCAAACTGGCAGAGAAAAAAGCCCAGGAAACTTTGGCCGCATTGAAAGCCGGTAAAGCTGCTGATGTTCAATGGTCGCCTGTTTCTCAATTGAGCGCACAAGATGCACGTAAAACCATGTCTCCGGAGGCTTATGCAGCTTTGCTGAAAGCGCGTCCTGTCGGCGGCAAACCTGCGTATACATTGTTGGAAGGTATGCCTGCGCCGGTGATTATGGAAGTTCAGAGCGTTTCTGCTCCTGAAAATGCCGATTCACAGATTCCGGCTGCTAAACAGGCTTTGGTTCAGCAGCTTTCCGCCAATGTTTTCGATGCCTTGCTCCAGTATTTGGATAAGAAAATCGATCGTACGCAAGGTGCACAACAAGTTAATAATGCTGCCGAATAAGCAGAATATTAGAGTAGGGCAGCCGGATGAATTCCGGCTGTTTTCTTATTTTTAGCTATCTTTTTAAAGGCCGTCTGAAATCATGAGTAAAAATCCTGATGCCTTTGTCCGCTTGATTAATGCATTAAAAATCCTGCCTAATGTCGGCCCGAAATCCGCTCAACGCATGGCTTACCAGCTTTTACAGTACAAACGCGAAGAAGCGCAGGAGTTGGTGGATGCTTTGCAGTTTGCCTTAAGACAGGTGCAGCATTGTCGGATGTGTAATACATTTTGCGAAGGCGATTTGTGTGAAATTTGCGCCGACGAAAAACGTGAGAAAAGCCGCTTGATGATTGTGCATATGCCGGCGGATGTTTCCAGTATGGAGGCGGCTAATTGCCATGATGGCCTGTATTTTGTTTTGATGGGGCAAGTCAGTCCGGCGCAGGGCATGGATATTTCGGCAGTGGCATTAGATAAGCTGGTTGCCCGTTTGCAGGCGAGTGATATTGAGGAAATTATCATTGCAACCAACTTCACAGCCGAAGGCGACGCGACAGCGTATGTATTGGCGGAATTGTTTAAAAATCTTCCTTATAAAGTCAGCCGGTTGGCAAGGGGAATCCCTTTGGGCGGCGAGATGGAATATGTGGATGCCGGTACTTTGGCACAGGCTGTTTACGATAGAAGAAATATCCAATCTTAAATGCCAATATAAAAAGGCCGTCTGAATGTTTTTCAGACGGCCTTTTCATTGATGAAATCAGATTATTTGCAGCTGACGCCTTGAATTTGAGGCGTATCACCGTTGCCGACTTTAAATGCGCATTTGGTTGCGCTGCTGCCGGATACGGTAACAACACCGTTTCCGCTGTTGAGGCTGACAGGTTCTTTTACGCCCATGCCGACAGCAGTGGCTGCCAGTTTTTGAACATCGGCGTCGGAGTAAGCGGTATTGTTTGAACTGATTTTGATTTCTTTGGCGGCATATGCATTGAAGCTGAATGACAAACCTACAGCTACGGATACGAGGGCCAAGAATTTTTTGCTGTTCATTAGTGTATTTCCTTTTTGATGGTGACAAAGTGTGTCACAGCTTCAGAATAAGGGCGATTGGCCGATTGTGCAAGTTTTTCGGCGGAATTTACGGGAAGATACATGGTTTTACATACACTTTATCCCTGAATGCTACATCAGTCGGGCAATCGGACGACCTGTCGGTTTTACGGTACAATAAGCCATTTTTGACAAACGAATGAGGCATTTTTGAATGGCTTCTTTAGAAACTTGGATAGGCCTGCGCTATTTGCGTGCGAAAAAACGCAATGGCTTTATGTCATTTATTACCATGATTTCAATCGTCGGTATCGCCTTGGGTGTAACGGCGCTGATTGTGGTGTTATCGGTAATGAACGGATTTCAGAAAGAGATACGAGGTCAATTGTTGAACGTCGCACCTCATGCAGAAATCGGCTATTACGATGTCGGCAGTGCGCCGGGTTGGCAGAGTTTGCGCGAATTTGTAAAAGGCAAAAAGGAAGTATTGGCCAGCGCGCCTTATGTTTCCGATCAGGCTTTGCTTGCTAATGCAGGAGAAGTGCGCGGTGTACAAATACGCGGTATTTTGCCGTCTGAAGAAAAAAATGTCGTTGATTACGGCAAGGATATGCCGGCCGGCAGTTTCGACGATTTGAAGCCGGGCGAATTTGATATTATTTTGGGTCAAGGGCTTGCTGAGGCATTGGGCACGGAGATTGGTGGCAAGGTTACAGTGATTACGCCTGAGGGGAATGTTACTCCTGCCGGTGTAGTGCCGCGCTTGAAGCAGTTTAATGTGGTCGGTGTGGTAAAAACCGGTGTATATGAAGTCGATAACACATTGGCCATGACGCATATCAAGGATGCGCAAGTCTTGTATCGACTGGGAGAAAATGTCGGTGGGCTGCGTTTACGATTGGCTGATCCTCAGAATGCGCCGTCTTTCATTGCCAAGTTGATTCCTGATGCTAAAAAAGATGAAGTATGGGTGCGCGACTGGACGTTTAACAACCGCAGCTATTTTGAAGCCGTTGAGTTGGAAAAACGCATGATGTTCATCATTTTGACACTGATTATCGCGGTTGCTGCGTTTAACCTCGTTTCTTCTTTGGTAATGGCGGTAACGGAAAAACAAGCCGATATTGCGATTTTGCGCACTTTGGGTTTGTCCCCGGGTGGGGTCATGAAGATTTTCTTGGTACAGGGCGCATTTGCGGGGTTCTTTGGTACGCTTGTGGGCGTGGTATGCGGTGTATTGTTGGGGTGGAATGTTGGTAAGATTGTCGCGTTTTTTGAAGACCTATTTGGCGTACATTTGATTAACTCACAGGTTTATTTCATCGATTACCTGCCTAGCGATGTGAACTTGAAGGATGTCGCCGTTATTGCCTGCATTTCGCTTGGCTTGGCATTTATCGCCACACTGTATCCGAGCTGGCGTGCTGCAAAAACCCAACCTGCGGAGGCTTTGCGTTATGAGTAAGACAATTTTGAAATGTACCGGCGTTGGCAAAAGCTATAATGATGGCGCATTGAATGTACAAGTGTTGAATCATTTGGATTTTGAAGTTGCAGAAGCGGAAAGCGTGAGTATTATTGGTTCGTCAGGCAGCGGTAAATCCACATTGCTGCACCTTCTTGGTGGCTTGGATATGCCGTCTGAAGGCAAGGTGATACTGATGGATCAGGATTTGGGCGGCTTGAGCCAAAAACAGTTGGGCGAATTGCGCAACCGTTATTTGGGCTTTGTGTATCAGTTCCACCATCTATTGCCTGAGTTTTCTGCGTTGGAAAATGTCATGATGCCGCTTTTAATCGGCAAAATGCCCAAGGCGATGGCTGAGGAGAAGGCTGTCAAGATGCTGAAAAAGGTTGGCTTGGACAAGCGTATGCTGCATCGTCCGAGCGAACTTTCCGGCGGTGAGCGTCAGCGTGCGGCGATTGCCCGTGCTTTGGTTAATGAGCCGAAATGCCTGTTGGCAGATGAGCCGACAGGGAACCTTGACCGTAAAAATGCGCAAAATGTGTTGGACATGATGCTGGATTTGAAACGCGAATTAAACACCAGCCTGATTGTGGTGACCCATGATGACGAGCTGGCTGAGCGTTTCGACCGGGTAATGACCATGAAAGACGGCAGCCTGCAAGTGCTGCAATAAGGTTATTATTTCAGGCAAATATTTTATGCTTTGAAAGGTATAATAGAGGCCGTCTGAAAAATAGGTTTTCATTTATGGAAACGCTGTTTTTCAGACGGCCTTTCTTTTTTCCGTATCAATCAATTCTGAGCCATGAATCCGACCGACTCTATCCTTTCCTCTGCCGCAGATGCGGCCATAGCGTTTTTCCGCCGCCACGAAGTACAGGGCGCATCCGTTATTGAGCCTTATGTGGTTCGACTGTTTGCAGCCTTGCAAAACGGGCATTCGTTTATTTACTTGGATAAAGCGGATGTCGATGCCTTAAGCAACTTGCCGAACTTGGTCGGTAATGCGGATAAACCGCTTATCCTGCAAGGCCGGAAATTGTTTTTGGGGCGGATGTGGCAGTTGGAGCATGATTTGGCTATTGAAATCAAACGGCTGGCAAGTGCCGAGGCGGAAGAAGTGAATTTTATGGCGGCTTCAAAAAGTCTGAGCGATTGGTTTGATACTAAAGACAGTAAAGAGCAACGGGATGCTGCGGCTTTGGCTTTGCTGCAAAACTTTATGCTGATTACCGGCGGGCCGGGTACGGGTAAGACGACGACCGTAGCAAAGCTTTTGGGTCTGATTTGTAATAACAGTACGAAGCTGCCCCATATTGCGTTGGCGGCGCCGACGGGCAAAGCGGCTGCGCATATGGCACGGGCCTTGCAACGTGCTTTGGATGGTTTTGATTTGTCTCCGAGCATTAAAGCTCATTTAGAAAACTTGGAAGGGCAGACTGTCCATCGTTTGCTGAAACTGCGGCCGCCGCAAATGCGCCCTGCATTTAATCATGAATATCCGCTTGCTTTGGATGTTTTGGTGGTGGATGAGGCTTCGATGTTGGATCTACCGCTGGTATTGGATTTGTTGCGTGCCGTACCGAGCGGCTGTCGTTTGGTGTTGCTTGGCGATGAAAACCAGTTGCCGTCGGTTGGCTTGGGAGCCGTGTTGGCAGCATTGTCGCGTCCGACGGCTTTGGATAAAGAAACTGCTGAAAAGTTGGAAGTTTACCTGCCCGATCATGGTTTTGAGATTAAAGGACAGCCACAGGCTTTATCGCAAAACAATGCTAAATTGACGTTCAGCCACCGTTTTGGTGCAGACAGCGGTATCGGCTGTTTGGCAAGGGCGGTGGTGTCCGGGGAAAAGCAAACTGCGGTCGAACAGTTTGACAAGTTCCCCAAAGAATTGGAAATGAAATCAGGCCGTCTGAAAGAGCAGGTCGCCTTGCTGTATCAAAAGCAACAGGATTATTGGCAGGCCGTGGCAGAGAATAATGTTGCACTCGCCTATGGTCATGCTGCCGATGTGGTGGTATTGGCAGCTTGGCGGCAGGATGCGGATGATTTAAATCAGGCTTATCAAGAATACTTGCAACGACAAGGCAAGGTTTCGGGCGAAATGCCTTGGTTTGCCGGACAAATCATCATGATTACGCATAATGATTACATGCTGGAAGTGTTTAACGGCGACATCGGGCTGATTATGAAAGATGAAGAATCGTTGAATGGCTTGTCTGCCTATTTTCCTGAGAAAGATGGATTCAAAAAAATTGCCATCAGCCGTTTGCCGGATTTTGAATCGGCTTTTGCCATGACTGTGCACAAGAGCCAAGGTTCGGAATATCGGGAAGTATGGCTGTTGCCCCCGTCAGTGCCTGCGACAACAGAGAGCGAAGAGGAAGCCCGAGGTTTGGATAAGGCTCTGCTTTACACAGCCATTACCCGTGCGCGTGAACGTTTCGTGTTTTGGGGAAATGCAGAGGAATTATGTAAAGCTGTGGGATGCCATCAAAAACGCAGGACGGCATTGGCCGATGCCTTGAAATGGCAGTTTGAACAGCCTGATGAGCAGGCTTCCGTTTGACCTGAATCAAGAGGCCGTCTGAAAGAGGATAAAGCGTTTAAATCTGCTTGACTGATTACACTAATTTACATACGATAAAAATAATTAGTAAATAAAATGAATAATTTATACAAAATTCATAATTTTGTATGCTTTATCGAATACTTCACTTTCAATACTTTCTTTTGGAGAGTCGGCATGAAATTTCAAACCAAACTGATTGCAACCTGTATTTTATTGGCTTCATCATCTTATTCATTGGCAGAAAATGCTGATGGCGGACGTGATGCGGCAGCTTTGGCTACCCCCAATGATTACGTCAATTCTGGCAGTATTATTCGCAAAGATGACGATAAAATCAGTATTTTCAATGATTTGTTGACTGTGAATGGTGGCTTGCGCGTGCGTGCGGATACCAAAGACATCAATGCCAATAACAGCGGTATCAATCCGACGCCTGAAGACACCAATGCCAACTTTAATGCGGAGTTTTGGTTACGCGCGAAACTGTACAAAGATTGGAAATTGGTTGCGCAAATCGAGCCGAATATTGATTTGGAAACCGGTAAGTTCAACGGCGATCATGATGTTCCGGTGAATAAACTGTATGCCGAAGGTACTTTGTACAACAATATTAAAGCGCGTGTCGGTAAATTTGGTGCGTTCTCTTCATACGGTCGCGTATGGGATACCGAAGTAACCGGCGGCGAAATTTTCTTCGACAATAAAACCCTGCCTACTAAAATCTATGCGGGTCGCCGTACTGGCAATCTGAACGACAACGCATGGGGCATTGGCGGCCGTCGCAGACATTTTGCCGCGGTGCAAAGCATGTTGCCTGTGAATGAGAATATCAACGTCGGCGCAACCGTTAGCTACATGAAAGACATCGATGTACGCGGTGCGAAGAAAAATGCGGTCTTCGGAGAAATCGGTACGGACATCAAGTTTAATGACGATTGGTATTGGATGGCGGCGGTTAGCAAGTCCAATATCAAAGCCTATAATGATGCCGGACAAAAAATTAAAAATGATGGCGTGTTCACTGAAGTGCGCTATAAATCAGCCGATTGGAACGTCCGCAATTCTTACGACGTATTCTTGAACTACCGCCGTGTCGGTTCGTTGTCCGGTGTCTCTTCTGTTGAGGATTACAGCAAAAACGTCCAAGGTGTGCAAATCGGTGCGACCTATATTCCTTGGAAAAACTGGAAACTCAAAGGCTTCTATTTGGCCGGCAAACAGGTTACGCCTACCGTCGGCACAGATAAGCAGGGCGTAAATGTTATTCGTGGTCAGTTAGAATATAAATTTTAATCATCACAAATAAAAAACAGGCAGGATGTTCTGCCTGTTTTTGGTTTTCAGGCGGCATGGATATGGGGCCGTCTGAAACAATGGATTCAACGCTTACCAGCTATCGCGCTTCATACGGTCAAGCTGGCGGCGGTCGCGTTTGGTTGGGCGTCCGTCCGGATAAGCAGCACTGATGCGGCTGGCTTGGTCGAGCTGTTTTTGAGCTTCGCGTTCGGCAGCCGTTTTCATGTCTTCTTCGTAGAGTAAACGCGCTTCCGGTGCCGGGCGGCGTTGATGATTGAGTGCGGCAACTTTGAATTTGTAGGGTAGGGAGTTCAAAGTCATGTCGATGGTGTCGCCGGCAGAAATATTTTTGCTGTTTTTCACCTTCGAGCCGTTTACCAAAACCCTGCCCAGCTCAATATGTTTTTGTGCCAGCGCGCGGGTCTTGAAAAAGCGTGCGGCCCACAGCCATTTGTCCAAGCGCATGGACGAATTGTCATGATCGTTTTTCATAGCCTGTTTGAAATGATTGAACTGAATTGAAGTTTATCATAAGATACGGCACTTCATTCGTTTAGTGCAGATATACTATTTCTTTGTTAAAGGCCGTCTGAAAGATTTTTTATTGCAAAAGATGGCAGTTTCCCTTTGAGAAATGCTGTCAAATACGTCTGATTAGCGTATCATGTCAGCAACCGTTACCGAGAGCTTTGTTTTATGAAACCCGTTTTTTTGGACTTCGAACAACCCATCGCCGAATTAACCAATAAAATCGACGAGTTGCGATTCGTACAAGACGAATCTGCCGTTGATATTTCCGACGAGATTGCCAGACTGCAAAAGAAAAGCAACGAGTTGACCAAGTCGATTTTCAGCAAGCTGACTCCGGCTCAAACTTCACAAGTGTCCCGCCATCCGCAGCGTCCTTATACTTTGGACTACATCAACGGTATTTTTACCGATTTTGAAGAGTTGCACGGCGACCGCCATTATTCTGACGATCATGCCATTGTCGGCGGTTTGGCGCGTTTCAACGGCCAAAGCGTGATGGTTATCGGTCATCAAAAAGGCCGCGATACCAAAGAAAAAATCCGCCGCAATTTCGGTATGCCGCGTCCTGAGGGTTACCGTAAAGCACTGCGCTTGATGCAGACTGCCGAAAAATTCAATATTCCGGTCATGACCTTTGTCGATACCCCGGGCGCGTATCCGGGCATTGGAGCAGAAGAACGCGGCCAGTCTGAAGCCATCGGCCGTAATTTGTACGAACTGACCCGCCTGCATGTGCCGGTACTGTGCACCATCATTGGCGAAGGCGGTTCGGGTGGCGCGTTGGCAGTGGCTGTCGGCGACTACGTCAATATGCTGCAATACTCGACTTATTCGGTGATTTCTCCCGAAGGTTGCGCCTCTATTCTTTGGAAAACTGCTGAAAAAGCAGCAGATGCCGCGCAAGCATTGGGTATTACCGCCAAACGCCTGCAAGAATTGGATGTCATCGATAAAGTGATTGATGAGCCTTTGGGCGGCGCACACCGTGATTTTGAAACCACGATGAAAAACGTTAAAACCGTTTTGGAACAGCAATTAAGCGAAGCGCAAAGTATGCCCATGCCTGACTTGCTTTCTCGCCGTTTTGACCGTATCATGGCTTACGGTAAATTTACCGATAAATAAGTTTGACTGCTGAAAAAGCAAGCAGATGTCGCTGCTTGCTTTTTTTGTGTTCTATTTTTGAGTAATTCACAATTTCAGGCCGTCTGAAATGTCGCAAGTATCCCCTGATTCCCTATTTAAAAGTTTTCAAGCAGCTTTTCCTGATTTGCCGAGCCACACTGTTTTTGAAGTTGGCTTGAGTGGTGGATTGGATTCTGTCGTCCTGCTGCATCTTTTGCATCGGATGCGCGAATTTTGCTATTTTGATTTGCGTGCCGTCCATGTTCATCATGGTTTAAGCACTAATGCCGACAGTTGGGCAAAATTTTGTCAGGATTATTGTCGGGGTTTGAATGTTGCCTTTCGGGTGTGCCGTGTCAATGTGGAAAAACAAGGAAAAGGTTTGGAGGCTGCGGCCAGGGCTGCCCGATATCAGGCATTTTCAGACGGCCTGAAGAAAATTATTGTTTTGGCCCATCACCGCAATGATCAAATCGAAACATTTATGTTGTCGGCTGTGCGCGGGGGTGGATTGCGCGGTATGGCAGCTATGCCGGTGTGGCGTGATTTAAATAAAGAGATTCAAATCTGGCGGCCGCTTTTGGCATTTTCCCGTCAGGAATTGGCTGAGTATGCGCAACAATGGGGATTGTCTTTTGTTGAAGACGAAAGTAATGAAGACTCCGGCTATTTACGCAATTGGATGAGAAATCAGGCTTTGCCGCAATGGCAGCAGCGTATTCCGAATTTTGAACAGCAAATTTGTGCCAATGTTCGATTATTGCAGGAAGATTTGCAGCTTTTAGATGAATTGATTGAGTCTGAATACCAGCGCATCAGTCCAAACGGCATATTCAGCATCAGTCTGTGGCGGCAATGTACGCCGCTTTTGCGTCGTCGTTTGCTTTGGTATTTTTTGCGAAAGCAAACGGAATCATTGCCTTCTTATCACAGTATTGCCGATTTTGCCCGAGTGTTAGAAACCGCAGATCAGGCGCAGTTGAATTTGTCAGACGGAGAACTGGTCGCATATCGGGATAAGCTGTTTGTTTGTCAGGAAAGTGAGTTTCAAAAACTGCCTTGGTGTAATGGCAGGGAAGTTCGAGGCCGTCTGAAAGATATTTTGTTGGAAAACGGTTTCGTTTTATTACCGTTGAAGGGAGGTTTGTCAGAAGAGGAGTTGGAGCAGCCGGCGGTACTTAGAAGTGTGGCCAAAGGTGATGTGATTCATTCGGGAGAGAGGGAAAAATCAGTCGAAAAACTATTGCAAGAGTGTCATATTGTGCCATTCGTCCGTAAATATTGGCCGATTATCTTAAGTATGGGCAACAAGTGCCTTGCTGTTGTTAATCTTCGGGTGGGAAGCGATGTTCGAATGGAACAAGGTTATTTACCTGCTCATGAAAAGTTAGCCAAATATATAGCAAAAGATAAAGTAGTTGACTCTAAGTTTAGTAACTATTAGTAATTAAACTACTTTTATTAAGTACATGTATATCAAGAAATATAGTCAATGTTAGAGTATCTATACGAATAAACTTTGGCAATTGAGTGTAATCTCGTGGAACTATTTCAAAGCGTTGCTGTCTTTACTGTGCACAGCACGCTTTACTATTTTTGGTTTAAAGCAGTAAAACGATTAAAGGTTGAATATGAACGATCGCCAAATAGATCAAGTTTTGGTGGAGCGCGCACAGAAAGGTGACCATAAGGCATTCGAGATGCTGATGTCCAAGTATCAGCGTCGGCTAAACAGACTGATTTCCCGTTTTATTCAGGATGAGCACGAAGTACACGATGTAACCCAAGAGGCAATGATTAGGGCTTATCGTGCATTGGCAAATTTTCGTGGAGAAAGTGCATTTTATACATGGCTGTACCGTATCGGTATCAATACGGCAAAGAATTTTCTAACCACTTCGGGTCGCCAGTTTTTTGTCAGTTCGGAAGCAGCCAATGAGGAGGGAGATGTTCTTGATTTAACCGATCAGATTGCGGATTACCATACGCCGGAAGCTGAAATGATGAATCGGGAAATCTTGCAGACCGTCGAAGCAAGCATCGCGCAACTGCCAGACGATATGCGTCAAGCCATTACGCTTAGGGAAATGGATGGCTTGTCTTACGAAGAAATAGCTCGGGTAGTGGATTGTCCGATAGGTACTGTACGTTCGCGTATTTTCAGAGCGCGTGAACTGATTGCAAAAGATTTGCGGCCGCTGTTGGATACTTCTGAAGATCAAAGGTGGTAATAAAAATGAACGACAAAACAAATAAAGCATTGGAGTATGTGTCTGCATTGATGGACGGTGAAGCATTGACTGATGAGATGCTGGATGCCGTATTGGCAGACGAGGAAGCTATGCGCGCTTGGCATGAGTACCACATTATCGGCGACTGTATCCGTCAGGGTGCGGCGGCGAGTGTTGCCGGTGAAACCATGCAAAGCAAAGCATTTACAGTGCCCCAAGCCGAAGCTGAAGGTAAGCAGGAAAAATATGCTCAGCGTGAAGCGGCCAATAGTGGCTTCTTCAAATTCTTCGCAGCCGCTGCAAGCGTGTGTGCGATTGCTGTTGCTGTATGGCAATTTACACCGCAAACTTCTCGTGACGCTATGCCTGTTGCAGAGAAGTCTAATGTTCAGCCTGCGCAAAATATCATTCCGGTAAGCGGTACGCCTAGTGATAAAGCAGCTTCCGAGCCTGGCGAGACTGTTGTGCCGAATGCGGCAAAAGATGGAAAAATTGAAAATCGTCCGACTGTCCGCACCGAGCAAAAAAATGAGCAGCAGACTGTTGTGCAGTAAAAAATGAAATCATGTGAAACCCTTGCTTCATTGCAAGGGTTTTTTATTTTCGAAGCAAAACCGTCAGGCCGTCTGAAAGCATAGCTTCAACGAAGTCAAAACAGTTATAATGCGCTCCATGAAACTGATTACCTCTGCTCAAAACGAACAGCTCAAACATTTATTCCGTCTGCTGACGCAGGCCAAAGCAAGGCGTGAAAGCGGTGAAACCGTATTGGAAGGCGTACATCTACTGCAAACTTATTTGCAAAGCGGCGGTACGCCCAAACAGGTTTATCTGCCTGAAAAGAAACAGCAGCATCCTGAAATTCAAGAAATTGCGGCGCAGTTGGACGAGGGATTGATTACTTGGGTCGGTAACGAAGCGCTGTCTAAAATCACCAGTCTGACCGATGCCGATGATGTGATGACTTGGATTGATATTCCGCAGCAGGCAGGTTTGCCTTCAGACGGCGATTGTGTGGTATTGGAGCGGGTACAAGACCCCGGCAATGCTGGGACGATTTTGCGCAGTGCGGCAGCAGCCGGAGTCAGGCAAATCGTGTGCGGCAATGATTCCGTGGATATCTGGTCGCCTAAAGTGTTGCGAGCGGGGATGGGTGCGCATTTTCTGCTGTCTATTTTCATCCGAGTGGAATTATCCGCTTGGATGGAAAGGTATCAGCATCAAATTTGGGCAACTGCCTTGGGCGGTCGCAATATCGGTTTGTATGAAATGGACCTCAGTCAACCTTGTGCTTGGGTGTTTGGCAACGAAGGCAGCGGCGTGAGCGAAACGGTAAAAGAGAAGGCCGATGCCTGTGTCAAAATCCCTATGTTGGGGCAAACCGAATCTCTGAATGTCGCGATGGCGGCAACGGTTTGTCTGTTTGAACAAATGCGGCAGCGTATCCATACCCAGGCCGTCTGAAAACAATAATACGATTTTATTTTAAGGAACAAAAATGCAAATACTGACTTTTGATGAAGCGGCACGCAGCCGCTTAATGGAATTGCTGGATGCCAAATCCGAAGCCCACAACACCATGCGTTGTGATGAAGTTCAAGGTTTTATGATGGCTTTATTGAGCGGTCCGGATGCTTTGAACCCGACCAACTGGCTGCCTGAGATTTTGGGTGAGGAATCTTTGTTTGATGCCAAAGAGCGCACCGAAATCGAGCGTTTGGTCATGGCAATGGCTGCCGATATGCGCATGAAGCTCAACGAAAAAATTCTGCCTGATTTGTGGTTTTATGAAGATGAAGCCGGCAATCCAGATTTCTACACTTGGTGTAACGCCTATCTTTACGCACTGGATATTGTGCCTACCGATTGGTTTGAAGCAGTCGATCAGGAAGAGTTTGAAGATTTGTTCTATCCGATTATGGCTTTGGGCGGCATCTATGACGATGAGGAAAACGGCGAAGTCATCTTGCATCTCAATGAAAAAGAGCTGACCCAGCTGGAATCTGATTTGCCGCACGTCCTGCTGGATATTTACTGGTACTGGCAGGCCATCATCAATAAACCGCAAACCGTCCGCCGCAAAGGCGAAAAAGTGGGGCGCAACGATCCTTGCCCGTGTGGCAGCGGTAAAAAATACAAAGCCTGCTGCGGCAAATAAGAAAAATAAATAGTGAAATGAAAAGGCCGTCTGAATGCTTGAAATTCAGACGGCCTTTAATGTTTTGTCTTAGAACAACGAGGCCAACCAAACAAACAGGATGGTCAGTGCGATGGTCAAGGCGCAGCCGATTTTGGCCACGGTGCCGATGATAAAGCCGATGAACGTACCGATACCGACTTTGCCTGCCTGCCATGTGTCTTTGCGTGCGATAAATTCGCCGATGGCCGCGCCGGTCAACGGGCCGAGCAATAAGCCGGGAATGGAGAAGAATGCGCCGACGATACCGCCGATAAATGCCCCCCAAACCGCTGTTTTACTTGCGCCGGTATATTTTGCCCCCAACGCACCCGCCACATAGTCCATCGCAGTACCGAATACGGCAACGATAGCCAAAAAGGTCAGCGTACCCGAGCCAAACACTTGATAATCGCCGGCATAACCCAACAGCCATGCACCACCAAACATCAAACCCAATCCGGGCAGGGCGGGATAAATCGTTCCCAAAATACCGACGACAATGGCGATCAAACCGAGGATAATCAGAATGGTGGTCATGGTTTTCCTTTTGATAGAGGGGTGGATAACGGCGCTATTATGAGGGCGTTTTGCCGGATTGCGATAAAGGTTTATGCAAGAAAATGAAAATATGCCTAAATATTCAGACGGCCTTTCAGTCAATAGCTACCGAAAGGCCGTCTGAACGTTTAAACGCGTTTACATACCGCAGGTTTTAGGTTTGTTTGCCAGAATATTGATGACTTTTCGTTCGGCTTTTTGAGGTTCGATTTTGATTTCGCTTTCGTCTTCTTCGCTGCCGTCGGAGAAACGTTCCGGCATTTTTTCGCTGTCAAACGCCAAGTCGCCGCCGTGTTTCAGGCTTTGACCGCGCTCTAAGCCGACAAAGTCAAAAAGTTCGGTATCGGCCAAATGCGATGGAACGATGTTTTGCAGGGCGGAGAACATAGACTCGATACGGCCGGGGAAGCGTTTGTCCCAATCGCGCAACATATCGCCGATGACTTGGCGTTGCAGGTTGGGCTGAGAGCCGCAGAGGTTGCATGGGATAATTGGGAATTGCTTCAGCTCGGCATATTTGATCAAGTCCTTCTCTTTGACATACGCGAGAGGACGGATGACGATGTGTTCGCCGTTGTCGCTCACCAATTTAGGCGGCATGGCTTTGAGTTTGCCGCCGTAAAACATATTCAGGAACATGGTGGCGAGGATGTCGTCGCGGTGGTGTCCCAAGGCGATTTTGGTGCAGCCCAATTCTTTTGCAGTACGGTAGAGGATGCCGCGGCGTAAACGGCTGCACAGCGAGCAAGTTGTTTTGCCTTCTTCCAATACGCGCTTGACGGTGGAATAAGTGTCTTCTTCAACGATTTTGTAGGGAACGCCGATGCTTTCGAGATAGGTCGGCAATACTTCTTCAGGGAAGCCCGGCTGTTTTTGGTCGAGATTGACGGCGACCAGTTCAAAATCAATCGGCGCACTGGCTTGAAGCTGGCGCAGAATATCTAAAAGGGCGTAGCTGTCTTTGCCGCCGGAGAGGCAGACCATGATTTTGTCGCCCGGCTCGATCATATTGAAATCGTTAATGGCATCGCCGACGGCGTGGCGCAGGCGTTTGCTGAGTTTGTTGTTTTCTAATTCTTGCTTGGTTTTTTTGGACATGGCTGTTTGTGCTTTGAAATAATAGAAAAATTTAAGGGCGGTATTGTACCTCAAAAGAATAAAGGCCGTCTGAAAAACTGCGCTTGCTTGGTTGAAGCGGCGTTTTCAGACGGCCTGATATTTGTGCTTTATTTGATTTGAAGGGCGGTAATTTTGATTTCAACCTTCCAGTCGGGCGAAGCCAGTTTCGCCTCCACACAGGCGCGGGCCGGAGCGCGCTCAGGTGCTGTCCATGCGTCCCAGGCTTCGTTCATGGCGGCGTAGTCGCTCATATCGGGCAGATAGATGGTGGCCTCCAAAATATGGGCTTTGTCGGATTGGCATTGTGCGAGCCATGAATCGATTTGCGCCAAAACATTTTCAGTTTGCGCTTTGGCATCGGCTTCAGGATTTTCCGGAACCATGCCGGAGAGGAAAACCAAGCCGTTGGCTACGACGGCTTCCGAATAGCGTTTGCTTGTGCCAAGATAGCGGATGTCCATGTTGTCTCCTGATTTCAAAAAGAAGGTATGGTAACATTGCAGTTGTTTACGTTCCACATTTAAGAGGGGCCGTCTGAAAAGGATGGTGGAAAGCAACCATGAGTAAAGCAGAATATCCGGTTACGCAGGCGGTGCGCTTTTTACGCAGTAAAAAAATCGATTTTATCCCTTATGTTTACGCGTATGAAGAACACGGCGGTACGGCGCGTTTTGCCGAATGTACGGGCAAGCCCGAGCATCAAGTCATCAAAACAATTGTCTTGCAGGATGAGTATAAAAAAGGCTTGGTTGTTTTAATGCACGGCGACAAACATATTTCCACCCGCAATCTGGCGCGTGAACTGGGCTTGAAACACATCGAGCCGGCAACGGTGGATCAGGCGGCGAAATGGACAGGATATTTGGTCGGCGGGACATCGCCGTTCGGTATGAAAACCGCGTTGCCGGTTTATGTGGAAGAAAGCATTTGGGCTTTGGACGAGATTTTTATCAATGGCGGCAAACGTGGGTTTATCGTGGGCATGAAACCTGAAAACCTGCGGACGCTCAACCCGCAAGATGTTCATGTTGCAGTCGATTCATAAAGGATAGGAATACAGATGGAACAATTAAATTTATACGAAATCTTGGGCGTGTCTCAGGATGCTGATATTAACGTTATCCGCGAAGCTTACGGCAAATTGGTGGCCAATCCGGATATTCAGAAAGATGCGGATCGGTTTAAAGCCATCGGACAGGCGTTTGAAGTATTGTCTCATCCGGAAAAACGTCTGGCTTATGATGCGGCTATGCAGTACGAGCGTCAGGAAGTCAAAGACCACAGCTTCAATGATACGGCGACAAATGTGGTCAACACGCCCAGCTCTGACGTAAAAAACTATGTTTTTATTGCTTATGTTACATATGCTGTGGGCTTATTGATTTTGTTTACCCCCGTTGTCGGTGTGATTATGGCGTATGTTAAACGCGATGAGGCTCAAGGCAGTATTTACGCCAGTCATATCGATTATTTGATTAAGACATTTTGGGTGTCTTTAGTGGGTACGGTTTTGGGAACTTTTACTACACTTATCTTAATTGGTTGGCTGATTTTGTTGGTAACTGCCATTTGGTTTATTTACCGTGTAGTCATCGGACTGATTAAACTGAATGAAGATAAGCCCGTCTCCACTCAAGGATGGTTTTAAAGCATGGCATATTTATTGGCAAGTATCGTTTGCAGCGTGTTGGTTTCCGTATTGCTGAAAGTGGCGCGCAAACAAAAAATCAATATTGAGCAGGCGGTGGCAGTGAACTATATCGTTGCCGTTACTTTGACCATGCTGGTGTTAAAACCCGATTTGAGCAATCCGCAGGTATTTTTGCCGACTTGGTGGCTCTTTGCGGCTTTGGGCATATTGCTGCCAAGCGTGTTTGTCATTATGGGCAAATCCGTAGATGCGGCAGGTATCGTCAAATCGGACGCGGCCCAGCGCTTATCGCTGTTTTTGCCCATTATCGCTTCATTCACGCTTTTTCATGAACAACTGACCGAAGGCCGTCTGATTGGTTTGGTATTGGCATTTACAGCATTGTTTTTCTTGCTTTGGAAAAGCGATGGCAGTAAGAAATCCGGCGGTCTTAGCACGCAAGTGATGCTGCTTTTGGGCGTTTGGTGCGGCTATGGCGTCATTGATATTTTGTTCAAACAAGTGGCAAAAAGCGGTACCGCGTTTGCCGGCAATTTGCTGGTGGCATTTTGTTTGGCCGGTATCTTGATGTTTGGCTACCTGTTTGCCAAAGGAAGCAAATGGACCAAAGAGGGTATAGTGGGCGGTATGATTTTAGGCTGCCTGAACTTTTTGAATATTGTTACCTACATCTCGGCACACCAAATTATGAAGGATAATCCGACCTTGGTTTTTGCTGGTATGAATATTGGCGTGATTGTTTTGGGTACGCTGATTGGTGCGGCAATATTTAAGGAAAAAATCAGCAGCATTAATGCAGCCGGTATCAGCATTGCTATTTGCTCGATAGCCTGCCTGTTTTACTGGCCGCAGATTCGCAGCTTACTGGGTTAAAAATACTCAGGCCGTCTGAAAGTTTTCAGACGGCCTTATTTTTATTATAAAATAGCCATTCATGCGCCGATTTGTCCGTATGGAAATTAATTTGCGCTTACGGGCGTTTCTATGTTAAACAAAGAAGTTGAACTCACACAATAATATCGATAGTTACATCATGAAACATATTAAAAAACACATTCAATGCGCCGTTCTCGGCATGCTGGTATTGTCCGGATGTCAATCGTATCAGGAAGATCAAAGCCGCCGCAGTAAAATGGCACAATTTGCGCTTAACCATCCCGTAGCCGCCCAAGTTATCGGAATGGAAGACGAAGGCTTAATCAATATGACCAGTAACGCCACACGCTTTGCCGAGCGTACAGGTTTGGACGACAAAGCAAACGGCGACAGCAGGGGGACACAAGTCAATGCCGTACGCCAAGCATTATGGCAGGCGGCGATTGCTTCTAAATTCGACAGCATGATTGCCGAAAAAGCAGGGAATGCGCGCCTGACGGATATGGAGTTGCGTGAAGGTAAAGACGACTACTTCAGCCGCTACCTTGCCGACCAAGCGGTCGATCAACGCAACAACCGTATCGGCCGCAGTATCGGCAGTGCCAAGCCCGACAGCGATATGAAGACGCTGGCGGCAAGCATTTTGTTCTACTATAACAAAGTAGGCTTATGGACGGCTTCCGAAGTGAACAACCGTTGGCACATCAAACAGGAAAAACTTTCAGACGGCCAGTATGCCGAGGCATTGAAAAATATCGCCAAATTGGATCAAAACGGTATGATCGAACAGGAACGTAATAGTTATAAAACCGGTACGCTCAGCGAAATTAAACGTTCGGTCAAAGCCATACGTCAAGTCGAAGACTGATTTTAAGACTTCATTATTGAAAGGCAATTGTTATGAATTTCCCTCCGCGTTATGTCTCAAACACCCGTATGCGCCGTATGCGTAAAGATGATTTTTCACGTCGTCTGATGCGCGAGCATACTTTGACGGCAGATGATTTGATCTATCCGGTTTTTGTATTGGAAGGCCAGAATCAGGAAGAGGCAGTCCCATCCATGCCGGGTGTCAAACGCCAAAGTTTGGACAAATTGTTGTTCACTGCTGAAGAAGCACTGAAACTCGGCATTCCTATGCTGGCTTTGTTTCCCGTGGTAACGCAAAACAAAACCGAGTTTGCTGAGGAAGCTTATAACCCTGAAGGCTTGGTACCGACAGTGGTACGAACCCTGCGTGAGAAATTCCCAGAGCTGGGTATCATGACCGACGTTGCCTTGGACCCTTATACCATTCACGGCCAAGACGGTTTAACCGATGAAAATGGCTATGTCCTCAATGATGAAACCATTGAAGTTTTGGTAAAGCAGGCTTTGTGTCATGCTGATGCGGGCGCACAAGTCATTGCCCCATCAGATATGATGGACGGACGTATTCTTGCTATCCGCGAAGCCTTAGAAGATGCCGGACATATCCATACGCGCATCATGGCATATTCGGCAAAATATGCTTCAGCGTTCTACGGACCGTTCCGCGATGCTGTCGGCAGCTCCGGTAATTTGGGTAAGGCAGACAAGAAAACCTACCAAATGGATCCTGCAAACACTAACGAAGCCTTGCACGAAGTAGCATTGGATATTCAAGAGGGTGCAGATATGGTAATGGTAAAACCGGGTCTGCCGTATCTGGATGTCGTCCGCCGAGTTAAAGACGAGTTCGGCGTACCGACTTATGTTTACCAAGTTTCCGGCGAATATGCCATGCTTCAGGCTGCCATTCAAAACGGTTGGCTGGATGGCGAAAAAACCATTTTGGAAAGCCTGTTGGCATTCAAACGCGCCGGAGCCGATGGCATTTTGACTTACTATGCGATTGAAGCGGCAAAATTGTTGAAGAAGTAAAATAAAGAAATAAATTAAAAAGCGGCAAACAGTGTTTATCCTGTTTAGCCGCTTTTTTGTATTGCTTAAAATTAGCTCAATGGGAGCCGCTACTAAGGTTTATTTTTTTAAAATCTAAAAAATCGTGTATAGTCATTTTGATCAAATAAAGGCCGTCTGAAAAATCAGAGAACTGTTTTTCAGACGGCCTTGTATAATTTAAACCTTAGTGGTGGCTGCAACCGCCGTGGGTTTCACGTAAAGCTTCGGCTGCTTGCTCGTCTGCGTGGTAGCTGGAGCGAACCATTGCGCCGATGGCGGCATTGGTAAAGCCCAATTCGTATGCTTCTTTTTCAAAAACTTTGAATTGGTCAGGCGTTACATAGCGCAAGACTGGCAAGTGGCCGTCTGAAGGTTGCAGATATTGGCCGATGGTAATCATCTCGATATTGTTGGCACGCATATCGCGCATGATTTCGCGCACGTCCTCGTCTGTTTCGCCCAAGCCGACCATGATGCCGGATTTGGTCGGGATATGTGGCATCATTTCTTTGTAGCGGCGCAGAAGCTCGAGGGAGTGTTGGTAGTTGGCACCCGGACGGGCTTTTTTATACAGGCTTGGATGGGTTTCCAAGTTGTGGTTCATCACGTCGGGCGGTGTTTCTGCCAAGATTTCCAATGCGATGTCCAGACGTCCGCGGAAATCGGGAACAAGGATTTCGATTTTGGTATTCGGGCTGGTTTCGCGGATGGCTTTGATGCAGTCGGCGAAATGTTGGGCGCCACCATCACGCAGGTCGTCACGGTCGACGGAAGTAATCACGACATAGCGCAGGTTCATGGATTTGACGGATTCGGCCAAGTGTTTAGGCTCGTCAGGATCCAACATATTGGGACGACCATGGCCAACGTCGCAGAACGGGCAGCGGCGGGTACAAATATCGCCCATGATCATAAATGTGGCTGTACCCTTGGTAAAGCATTCGCTGATATTTGGACAAGATGCTTCTTCGCACACGGTATGCATTTTTTGTTCACGAAGAATATTTTTGATTTCAAAGAATTTCTTGCCCGGTAATTTGGCGCGGATCCATTCGGGCTTTTTCAATTTTTGTTCCAATGGAACAACTTTAATCGGAATACGTGCAGTTTTGTCTGCGCCTTTCAGTTTGATGCCGCGTTTGGGGTCGTGTTTTACTTCTTCACTCATGGTGATGTGTTCTTTCTGTCGTTATAAAGGCCGTCTGAAAAGCTTATTGTAGTCTTTATGAACTAAGGGCTTGTGGGTTCAGAGGGGCAGTTAAAAGATGGCGTTGGGGTTGAATATTTTCAGACGGCCTTATGCCAGCTCTTTTTGTAAATGCTTGGTCAATTTGTCTGAAACTTCTGCCAAACTGGGTGCCGGAGAGACATAGTCGGCAATTTGGGTCATTTCCATACCGGCATAACCGCAGGGGTTGATATGGGTAAACGGACTTAAATCCATGTCCACATTAAGCGCCAAGCCGTGGTAAACGGAGCCGTCTTTAATACGCAGGCCTAGGGAAGCAATTTTACGCTCGCCGACGTAAACGCCGGGGCGTTTGGGATCGGCTGCTGCTTCGATGCCGTATTCTGCCAAGGTGGCGATGATGCTGTTTTCAAGTGCGGAAACAATATGGCGCACACTGGTCTTACGGCGTTTGAAATTGATCATCGTATAGACGACCAGTTGGCCGGGGCCGTGATAAGTAATTTGACCACCTCTGTCAATTTGGACAACGGGTATATCGTCGCGGATGAGGAGGTGTTCGGGTTTTCCGGCCAAGCCCTGGGTGAATACGGGCGGATGTTCGACCACCCATAATTCGTCTTCGGTGTTTTCGTCACGCGAGGCATTAAATGCCTTCATGGCTTCGAAAGTCGGCAGGTAATCGACCAAGCCTTTGTGCACGATTTTCATTACAGCACCACTTTTACCAATTCGTGTGAAGTTAGGTCGCGGTAGATATTGTCGAGCTGCTCTTGGTTGTCGACATTTACTTTGACGGTTGCGCTGGTGTAGTTGCCTTTGCTGCTTGGGCGCGTAGTAATGTGGTGCGGCTCAGTATCGGGAGCGTGTTTGCGCACGGTTTCCAAGATGGCGGATTCAAATTCCGGATGAACTGCGCCCATGACTTTTACAGGAAAGGTGCAAGGGAATTCAATTAATGATTTTTTTTCAGTTGAGTCTGTCATGGTTTACTACCTTGTTTGGTTAGCCAGGGTCGTCTGAAAAGTTTTCAGACGGCCCAAAATCCGATATATTTTATCGTAAACGTCCATATCGGGCTATTAAAAATGATGTTTTCGAAAATAGGTGCGGATAAGCTGTTTTCAAGTCTTGAAATGGAGCGCTTCAGCCCAATTTTGAGCTACATTCTGATTTAACAATGATTGAGATTATTAACTATGCCGACAAAAGACAAATATTTCGAGGAATACAGTGCGCTGGCTACTTTGCCTTTACGCGATGTCGTGGTGTATCCGCATATGGTATTGCCGCTGTTCGTCGGTCGTCCTAAATCGATTGCGGCCCTTGAGGCGGCAATGGCTAATGATGATCCGGTTTTCCTGTTGGCCCAGCTTGACCCTAATACAGAAGACCCTAAAGCTGAAGATTTGCACCAAACTGGTACGGTTGCCCAAGTTTTGCAGGTTTTGAAGCTGCCTGACGGTACTGTTAAAGTGTTGGTGGAAGGTATCCGTCGTGCGCGCGCATTGACGGTTGACGAAACAGGCGGACTGTTTTTATCCTATGTTGAGGCGATTGATGAAAACAGCGACAAGGACAATCCCGAAATTGAAGCCTTGCGTCGTACCTTGCTGACTCAATTTGAGCAATATGCGAAATTGAACAAAAAAATCCCTGCCGAAGTTATCAGTACCATCAGTAGTATCGATGACAACAGCCGTCTTGCCGATACTATTGCCGCGCATTTACAGCTGAAATTGGAGCAGCGTCAATATGTGCTGGAGACTGCCGGCATTATTGAGCGTTTGGAATTTCTGCTGGCTCAGTTGGAAGCCGAACTCGACATCATGCAGGTTGAGAAACGCATTCGTGGCCGTGTGAAACGTCAAATGGAAAAATCCCAACGCGAGTATTACTTGAATGAGCAAGTAAAAGCGATTCAGAAAGAATTGGGCGAAGAAGACGAACGCGGCGAACTGGATGCGTTGGAAAACAAAATTAAAGAAGCAGGCATGAGCAAAGAGGCTGAAGAAAAATGTCTGTCTGAATTGAAAAAACTGAAAATGATGCCGCCGATGTCTGCGGAATCTACCGTCGTGCGCAACTATATCGATACTTTGCTTGAGCTGCCGTGGAAGAAAAAATCCCGTGTCAGCAAAGATATTGCCAAGGCTGATTTGATTTTGAATGCCGACCATTATGGTTTGGAAAAAGTCAAAGAGCGTATTTTGGAATATTTGGCCGTTCAAAAACGTATGGACAAGCTCAAAGGCCCGATTTTGTGTTTGGTTGGCCCTCCGGGGGTAGGTAAAACTTCCTTGGGTGAATCGATTGCCAAAGCCACAGGCCGACAATATGTGCGTATGGCATTGGGCGGCGTGCGTGATGAAAGTGAAATCCGCGGTCACCGCCGTACCTATATCGGCTCTATGCCGGGCAAAATCCTGCAAAACATGGCGAAAGCGGGTGTGAAGAACCCATTGTTTCTGCTTGATGAAATCGACAAGATGGGCAGCGATTTCCGTGGTGATCCGGCCAGTGCATTGCTTGAAGTGCTCGATCCTGAGCAAAACAATAAGTTCGCCGACCATTATGCCGAAGTCGATTATGATTTGAGCGATGTGATGTTTATTGCCACTTCAAACAGCTTGAATATCCCGACTCCGCTGCTTGACCGTATGGAAATTATCCGTCTGTCCGGTTATACGGAAGACGAAAAAATCAATATCGCCATGCAATACCTTGTGCCGAAACAAATGAAGCGCAATGGTGTGAAAGAGGGCGAGTTGGTGGTTGATGAAAGTGCGGTGCGCGATATTATCCGTTACTACACCCGCGAGGCCGGTGTCCGTTCGTTGGATCGCGAAATTGCCAAAATCTGCCGTAAAGTGGTGATGCAGGTTACTTTGAATGAGGACAAGAAAAAAGCGTCCAAATCCAAAACAGTAAGCAAGGCCAAGCCTAAAGCAATTAAAGTTACTGAGAAAAATCTGCATGACTATCTAGGCGTGCGCCGTTTCGACTATGGCGTGGCCGAAAGCGAAAACCGCATCGGCCAGGTAACCGGTCTGGCTTGGACTGAAGTCGGTGGCGAGTTGTTGACTGTTGAGGCGGTTGCCTTGCCGGGCAAGGGTACGATTCAATGTACCGGCCAACTGGGCGATGTGATGAAAGAATCAGTATCGGCCGCATGGTCGGTTGTCCGTTCCCGTGCCGAATCAGTGGGTCTGGCTCCTGATTTTTACGAGAAGAAAGACATTCACGTCCATGTGCCGGAAGGTGCGACGCCGAAAGACGGTCCAAGCGCAGGTATTGCCATGACTTTGGCGATGGTTTCTGCCTTTACCAAAATTCCAGTGCGTGCGGATGTGGCGATGACCGGTGAAATCACTTTGCGTGGCGAAGTGTTGCCGATCGGCGGTTTGAAAGAAAAACTGCTGGCTGCTTTGCGCGGCGGCATCAAGCATGTAT
The DNA here is from genome assembly GCF_001812605.1 of Neisseria sp. HMSC073G10. NCBI lineage: Bacteria > Pseudomonadati > Pseudomonadota > Betaproteobacteria > Neisseriales > Neisseriaceae > Neisseria > Neisseria sp. HMSC073G10. The sequence goes on from NZ_KV809536.1 coordinate 472,008, forward strand.
TGATTCCGAAAGACAACGTCAAAGATTTGGAAGAAATCCCTGAAAATGTCAAAACCGGTCTGACCATCCATCCGGTCAAATGGATTGATGAAGTGTTGGCTTTGAGTCTGGAAACTCAGCCTGAGCAATGGGTTGCCGAATTGGCAGTTGCCGAGACCGTGCAAACTCCTAAGACAAAGTCAAGAACAAAAGCAACCAAGCATTAAGTTGGCCGTCTGATGTTGCAAAAAATGTGGTTTTGCCCTGAATGCCCCAAAAATAGGGCAATTCCACATTTTTTACTTGACATGATAATTTCAGAATTGCTATAAAGTGCGTATGTGCTTTGAAAGCGCTCAAGCCCCGAGTATTCGGGCATTTCATCATCTTTATACGATAGGAAGGGACTAATTGTGAACAAGTCTGAATTGATCGAAGCAATTGCTCAAGAAGCCGGCATTTCCAAATCTGCTGCGCAAAAAGCTTTGGATGCTACTACTAATGCCGTAACCAACGCATTGAAAAGCGGCGACACTGTTACTCTGGTCGGTTTCGGTACTTTCTACGTCGGCGAACGCGCCGAACGTCAAGGCCGCAACCCAAAAACTGGCGAGCCTTTGACTATTGCTGCTGCTAAAACTCCTAAATTCCGTGCCGGTAAAGCATTGAAAGACGCTCTGTAATTTAGAGTCTTTCCCTGAATGGGAATAAAAAACCGATTTGATTCGGTTTTTTATTTTGAAGGCCGTCTGAAACCTTTCAGACGGCCTTTAGTTTGTTGAGTGCATAAAAAGGCTGAAATCCTAATGATAAAAGGATTTTAGCCTTTTTAGTTTATCTTGTTACATTTGATTTTTATATTGATATACCTTATCATTAAGGGAAACAATAACAGTATTCAAAACAAACCGCACTTATCGAAAGAAGGGGCAAATAGCCATTCGTAAACAATCTTTCAAATGTGCTACACATTCATCATACTTCTCACGTTTTTTCAATAATCTATTTTTAAAACAAAAAGAAAAGAGAGACTTATGTCTGCTGTTCCTTTGTCGCGCCTGAAAAAAGGCGCAGTCGTACATATTGATTCCATTGCTCCCAATCCTGTTTTTGGTGATTTGGATACCTTGGTAACCCGTCGTCTTGCAGATTTGGGTTTTTCCAGCGGAATGCCGTTGCAAGTGATTGCAGTGGGTGGTTTTGGGAGAGGCCCGTTTGCGGTACGTTTGGGTAACCAATCTCAATTTTCCCTGCGTTCGGAAGAGGCCGGGAAGATTATGTGTCGTATCGTTGAGGCCGTTTAAGGCCGTCTGAAAGAATAAGGAAAAATGATGGAACTAAGCTATTTTGCCTTGATTGGCGCGCCAAACTGCGGCAAAACCGTTTTGTTCAACGGTTTGACCGGCTCACATGCCAAGGTTGCCAATTATCCGGGCGTAACTGTCGATAAGCGCGAGGGCGCCTTCCTCGACGACGAGGCCGTCCGCATTATCGACCTGCCGGGCACATACAGCCTACGCACGACCAGCCCCGACGAAGCGGTGGCGAAAGATGTAATGGTAGGCAAGATGGGCATTCCGCCCGATGCCATTATTGCCGTTGCCGACGCGACCAACCTGCGTATGACCCTGCGCATGATTTTGGAACTGAAAACGCTGGGACTGCCTATGGTGGTGTCGCTGAATTTGAGCGACGTGGCCCGCAAAAGGGGCTTGAATATCGACGCGGCCAAACTGAGCGAGTTGTTGGATGCACCTGTTTTGGAAACAGTTGCAGTGAGCGCGTCGGGTGTACAGGCTGTACGCGAAGCCGTGGCGAAGCTGCCGCGCAAACGCTCTTTCCCCGCAAACCCCGCCTCTGCCGAACGCACGCTCGATGCGCTGGATAGCGACAAACTTTATCAAGAAGTCGAATCGATTTTGGCACAAGTGGTACGCACCCAGATGACGCTGCCCGCATGGCACAAAAAACTCGACGACATCGTGCTGCACCCCGTCTGGGGCATGATTATGCTGCTGGTCATCCTGTTTATGGTGTTCCAAGCGGTTTACACATGGGCGGCGCCGATTATGGACGCCATCGAAGGTGGCTTTACCGCGCTGGGCGAATGGATAGGCGCGAACATGGAGCCGGGCATCCTCAGCGACTTGCTCGTCAACGGCGTCATTGCCGGTTTGGGCAGCGTGTTGGTGTTCCTGCCGCAGATTACGATTTTGTTTGCCTTTATCCTGCTATTGGAAGACTCAGGCTATCTGCCGCGTGCAGCCTTCCTGCTGGATAACATCATGGCAAAAAGCGGTTTGTCCGGCCGTTCGTTTATTCCCCTTTTGTCCAGCTTTGCCTGTGCCGTTCCTGCCGTGATGTCGGCGCGTACCATTAACGACCCGCGCGAACGCCTTGTTACCATCGCGGTTGCGCCGTTGCTGACTTGTTCCGCACGTTTGCCAGTGTATGCGCTGATTATCGCCGCTGTTATTCCTGACCGTACAGTGGGCGGTATTTTCAACCTGCAAGGCCTGACATTGTTTATTCTTTATATCGTAGGCATTCTGTCGGCCGCATTGGCAGCGTATATCATGAAACGCTTGGCGCGCATGAAAGGCAATGTGCAACAATTCCCACTCTTGATGGAATTGCCGACTTTCCGTACGCCTAACTTTAAACACATCATGACCAGCCTGTGGGATAGGGTGAAAGCCTTCCTGAAACGCGCGGGTACCATCATTTTTGCGTTGGCCGTAGTTCTGTGGGGCTTGGTAAGCTGGCCGCAACCGCCTGAAGGCGCAACCGGTGCAGCCATCGATTACAGCTTGGCAGGTACGCTTGGTCATGCTATTCAGCCGTTGTTTGCACCTTTGGGCTTTACTTGGGAAATGTGTATCGCCATGATTCCGGGTATTGCCGCGCGTGAAGTCGTCGTTGCCGCACTGGGTACGGTCTATGCCGTCAGCGCGTCGTCTGAAGATGCCGTACAAAACGCATTAATTCCCATCATACACAACAACTGGGGCTTGCCGACCGCCTTTGCCTTCTTGGCTTGGTATGTGTATGCTCCGATGTGTGCCGCGACTTTGACCGTAATTAAACGCGAAACCAAATCCACGAAAAATATGCTTATGATTACAGGCTATTTGTTCCTGATGGCTTATTTTGCCGCATTCGTGGTTTACCAAATTTCTTCAAGGATACTATCGTCATGACTCAATATATTATCGTCGGCTTGATTATGCTCGCCTGCGTATTCTTCCTCTTGCGAAAATTCGTATTCAAACCAAAAAAACGCGACTGCAGCAGCGGCTGTGGAAAATGTGGTGGTTGCGGTTAAATAAAGAGGGTTAGGTAAAAGTGAAAGGCCGTCTGAAAACTTTTCAGACGGCCTTTTTGTATGTTTGGACTATGGTTCAATTGTTGTTGTAGTGCTTTCTAAGATTCTGTGACAAAATGTTTAAACTGTCTTTTTTCTTGGGAATAGGATACAAGTGATTAAGAATATCAATGCTCCCCCTACGAAATCAATCAAATGGTGTTGATAGACAAATAAGACCGAAATGGCGAGTAAAAATCCCCATATACCAAAAAATGATTTTAAGAATTTGGATTTGAATTCTCTACAATAAACCTCAGCCGAAAGAAAAGCGAAACTCACATGTAATGACGGGCATTGATTAAAACTACTGTCCAATTTTCCCAAAATATAAAAGAAGGATTTTAAAATTTGGTTATCGACTTCAGGCTTGGGAAAATAAAATTTCATGGGAAATATTACAAATAGAGCAGTAGAAACTCCGATTAAAAAGGTTGCTCTTTTTATCAGTAATTTCAGACTGCTTTCGTTCTTTTCCAAAAATATAGTGACCAAGAAGAAAAACGGTGATGTCATATAAGGCAACATAAATATGGGCAAGAAAGGAATATTCCTTTCCCAGTCCATAAAATATGAAGGCACATTATCGACTGTATAGGTATAAAACTCAGCTCCCTTGTAAAAAACGACAAAAAATATTGATATAAAAATTGTATATTTAATCTTTAGTTTCGATAGCTTATCCACTTACCGATTCTCTCCATCCATGATTCCAATATAATTAAAATCGTAAAAATCCATCACATTATCATATGTATCAGTGATATGGAATATGTCGCACTGTCTCTAATATTTTGTCGGATGGTTATCCCACCTATGGTTTCAGACGGCCTCGAAAGGTGGATTGCAAAAAAAGCGCAAAACTACAGATTGGATATGATATTGAAGTGAATTTTTCAGTAGTCTCATGATTTATTGAATGGGAAGCCTGAAATGTCCAGTGATGGTGTAGCGGTAGAGGATATATCATCTTCACGGGTTCCTGAACCGATATTATGGATAATCAGAGGCCTATCGCCGATTTTTCGATCGGAGACGATGCCGATATGGGGACGGTTGCCTTTCAGTTCCCAAGTTACAATATCGCCAGCTTGATAGTTTGTATCTTGAACTGCCCAGCCTTGACGCGTGAAATAAGTTATTAGGTTAGGGACGCGGCGGTGATCGATATTAGTGTCCGGCTGTTTTAATCCCCAGCGTTTCGGATAAACGGAAAAATTCCGACTCATATCTTGATGAACAAGCTCTTGCAAATCTATATTTTGGTCACGTAAGGCTCGGATAATGACGTCTGTGCAAACGCCTTTTGATATCGGCACATCGCCCATCGGATAAGTGAGCTTCGTGTAAGCTGGGTCGTAACGAAGGGTTTTGCCAATTTGGTTTCGCGCAAATTGTACGATTTGCGGTGATGGTCCTTCGGGTTCGGTAATCTTCTGTTGTAGGAAATTGGTATTAATACTTGAGATAGAGTTGTGATGACGGGCAAAAAATACCGCTGTTGTAATCAGAAGGATAGAAAGCGCAATACTGAGAACTATGGGCTTAAAGAGAGTTTTGTGTTTCATGATATATGCACAGATTAGATGTTGTCTGCATTATTATCAGATTTTGGGGAGGCTTGGCAATGCATAATGGAAAAATGGTCTTGAGCAAGTATGTATGGGCTAATAATGGATGAGTGTTATTTGGGTATTATTAAAACGTTTTTTCGTAAATATAGATTTTAATTAGCACATGATAAAAGGCCGTCTGAAAACTTTTCAGACGGCCTTGGTTATTGGAGAAGGCTTATTTCAACGCTTCCAGCAGCTTTCCGTGTATTCCGCCGAAACCGCCGTTGCTCATGACCAAAATATGGTCCCCTGCTTCTGTATTTTTCACGATTTCGGCAACAAAGGCATCGAAGTCTTTGCCGACGTGCAGCTTGCTGCCTAAAGGCGCGAGGGCTTCAGCGACGTCCCAGTCTACGCCGCCGGCGTAGCAGAACACTTGGTCGGCATCGTTTAAGCTTGCAGGCAGGGCGGCTTTCATGGTGCCGAGTTTCATGGTATTGGAACGAGGCTCGAGGACGGCGAGGATGCGAGCATCACCGACACGTTGGCGCAGACCTTCGATAGTGGTTTCGATGGCGGTCGGGTGGTGGGCAAAGTCGTCGTAAACAGTGATGCCGTTTACTGTACCTTTGATTTCCATACGGCGTTTGACGTTTTTAAATGCACTCAAAGCTTCGCAGGCCGTCTGAATATCGACGCCGGCATGACGCGCGGCAGAGATAACGGCGAGGGCGTTCATGCGGTTGTGTTCGCCCATCAGTTCCCAAGCGACATGTCCGACCGTTTCGCCGTGATGGCGTACATCAAACGAGCCATCGGCATGGACGGTACCAACCTGCCAGCCTTGTTCGGTACCGAATTTTTCTACGGGCGTCCAGCAGCCTTTGTCCAAAGTATCTTGCAGGCTTTGCTGCTGGCCGTTGCAGACAATGAGGCCTTCAGACGGCACGGTGCGTACCAAATGATGGAATTGGGTTTGAATGGCGCCCAAATCGACAAAAATGTCAGCGTGGTCGAATTCCAGATTGTTCAAAATGGCGGTATGCGGACGGTAGTGTACGAATTTGGAGCGTTTATCGAAAAAGGCGGTATCGTATTCGTCAGCTTCGATAACGAAGAATGGGGATTTTGAATTAGGGTCTTGGCGCGGCGTTTGCGGCAGACGGGCGGAAACGCTGAAGTTTTCCGGTACGCCGCCAATCAGGAAGCCCGGTGCAAGGCCGGCATATTCTAAGACCCATGCCAGCATGGAGGCTGTGGTCGTTTTGCCGTGTGTGCCGGCTACGCCGAGCACCCAATGATGGTGCAATACGTTTTCAGCCAGCCATTGCGGGCCGGAAATATAAGGCAGGCCTTTGTTCAAAATGGCTTCAACCACATCCATGCCGCGTTTGGCAACATTACCGATAACGTAAATATCGGCTTTAAATTCGTCTAATTGAGCGGCATCAAAACCTTCGTGTACGTCAATGCCCAAGGCTTCGAGCTGGGTGCTCATCGGCGGATACATCTTTGCGTCGCAACCGCTGACTTTAAAACCTGCTTCTTTGGCAATAGCCGCTACGCCGCCCATAAATGTGCCGCCGATACCGATAATGTGGATGTGTTTCATGATAAGACTGTCTTTGGATAAATTAATTTTAAAGCCGTCATTATAACGGAGTTTGGATAAAGGGGTCGTCTGAAAAGTAAAGCGGCAATAAGAATAGGGAAAAATATGGGGGATTTGATTTTAGAAGTAGGGCGTTGAGGTTTTTAAGAATGGGATTGGGTAATTTATTTTTTGGAAAGAGTTATTTGATACGGTAAAGTCGTTCATGAAGGCCAAGGGAAGCATTGCCTTGAATTCCTCCATACTTGATGGCGTGAGGTTTTCGGTAACCGGTTTACTTGGATAGACTTTAGAGAATGGGGGGGTATTCAATTAATGCCGTCTGAAAAATAAGTCCTGAACAAACCACGCTACGACTTATTTTCAGACGGCATTTGTATTCTGTGTTTTGCGATTTCTATTAAAGCGCTGCTTCCGAGCGTTCACCGGTACGGATACGGATAGCTTCTTCAACCGGATAAATAAAGATTTTACCGTCACCGATTTTGCCGGAATGCGCGGTTTCCAAGATGGCATCAACAGCTTGATCGACTTTATCGTCAGCCAATACCAATTCGATTTTTACTTTAGGCAGAAAATCGACTGCGTATTCCGCGCCACGATAAATTTCTGTGTGGCCTTTTTGGCGGCCGAAACCTTTGACTTCGCTGACAGTCATGCCGGTAATGCCGATTTCAGTCAGGGTTTCGCGTACATCGTCAAGTTTGAAAGGTTTGATAATAGCTTCGATTTTTTTCATATTGAGTCTCCTTATTTGCGAAAAGGCCGTCTGAAACATTCAGACGGCCTTTGTTCCATCAAGTTCGTTCAAATTTTATTTGAGTGAACTTATTTCTTTTTCTGAGCAGGCAGGTCGGTACATACGCCCAATGCCACTTCCGCAGCCATACCGATGGATTCGCCCAGGGTTGGGTGTGGGTGGATGGTTTTACCGATATCGGCTGCATCACAGCCCATTTCGATGGCCAAGCAGACTTCGCCGATCATATCGCCGCCGTTAGGGCCAACGATACCGCCACCGATGATGCGGCCGGTTTCAGCATCAAAAATCAGCTTAGTGAAACCATTGTCGCAACCGTTGGCAATCGCACGGCCGGAAGCAGCCCATGGGAAGTTGGCTTTGGTGATTTTGCGGCCGGAGGTTTTGGCAGACAACTCGGTTTCGCCAACCCATGCCACCTCAGGAGAAGTGTAGGCAACGCCCGGAATAACGCGTGCGTCGAAGTAGGCTTTGTGGCCGGCGCAGTTTTCAGCGGCAACGTGGCCTTCGTGAACGGCTTTGTGTGCCAACATCGGTTGACCGACGATATCGCCGATGGCGTAGATGTGCGGCACGTTTGTACGCATTTGTTTGTCAACTTCGATGAAGCCGCGGTCAGTCACAGCAACACCGGCTTTCTCAGCGCTGATCAGTTTGCCGTTAGGCGCACGACCGGCAGCTACGAGTACGGCATCGTAACGTTGTGGCTCTTTAGGCGCATTTGCACCTTCGAAGGTAACGTAAACGCCGTCTTCTTTAGGCTCGACAGCAACAGTTTTGGTGTTAATCATGATGTTGTCAAAACGGTATTCGTTTTGTTTTTGCCATACTTTAACCAAGTCGCGGTCTGCGCCTTGCATCAGGCCGTCCATCATTTCAACAACATCCAGGCGAGAACCCAGAGTGCTGTAAACCGTACCCATTTCGAGACCGATGATGCCACCGCCGATAATCAGTAGTTTGCCCGGCACTTCTTTCAGAGCCAAAGCACCGCTGGAGTCGATGATGCGCGGATCTTCAGGGATGAAAGGCAGTTTGGTTACGCGGCTGCCTGCTGCGATGATACAGTTTTTGAAGGCAACGATTTTTTTCTCACCGGTAGGCGTAGCTTGTTCGTACACTTCGCTGGTCGTCAGAGAAACTTCCAAGTGGTGTGGGTCCAAGAATTGGCCATCACCTTGGATAATGTCTACTTTACGGCCTTTAGCCATGCCTGCCAAACCGGTAGTCAGGCGGGAAACAACGCCGTCTTTGTAGCCGCGCAGCATGTCGATATCGAGTTCAGGCTCAGGGTATTTGATACCGTTGGCAGCCAAGTGACGTACTTCATCGATAACGGCAGCGTTGTGCAACAGGGCTTTGGAAGGGATACAGCCGACGTTCAAGCAAACGCCGCCCAAAGTTTTGTAACGTTCAACGATGGCAACTTTCAAGCCTTCGTCAGCAGCAGCAAATGCAGCAGAATAACCGCCAGGGCCGCCACCCAATACGACTACGTCGTATTCGGCATCGGCAGAACCGCCGAATTGAGCAGCTTGAGGAGCAGGAGCGGCTGCTTTAGGGGCTTCTTGTGCAGGAGCAGCTGGTGCTTCGGCTTTAGGAGCAGCAGCTGCACCTTCGGCCTCAACGACAACAATCAAACCGCCTTCAGAGATTTTGTCGCCCACTTTAACTTTAACTTCTTTGACTACGCCTGCAACTTCGGCAGGTACGTCCATAGTCGCTTTATCGGTTTCCAAAGTAATCAGGGTATCGTCCACAGCAATGGTATCGCCCACATTTACTTCAACCGCAATAATATCTACATTTTCGTGACCGCCAATGTCGGGCACTTTCAATTCAACTAAGCTCATGTCTAATCTTTCTGAATGATGTTCGGACTTCTTTTTTCAGACGGCCTTTCTATACAGGCCGTCTGAAAATGCTCGGATTACAGGGTAATGCGGCGGAAGTCTTTCAACAGGTTAGCCAGGAATACGGTAAAGCGCATACCGGCGGCACCGTCGATGACGCGGTGGTCGAAGGACAGGCTCAATGGGCACATCAGGCGAGGAGCGAATTCTTTGCCGTTCCAAACCGGTTTGATTTGGGATTTGCACACGCCCAAGATAGCAACTTCAGGAGCATTCACGATCGGTGTGAAGCCTGTGCCGCCGATACCGCCCAAGCTGGAAATAGTAAAGCATGCGCCTTGCATTTCTTGTGGTTTGAGCTTGCCTTCGCGGGCTTTTTTAGACAATTCAGTCAGCTCTTGGCTGATTTGTTTCAAGCCTTTTTGATCCACATCTTTGATGACTGGAACAACCAAGCCGTTTGGCGTGTCGGCTGCAAAACCGATGTTGAAGTAGTTTTTCAGCACCAGGTTGTCGCCATCCAGAGAGGCGTTGAATTCAGGGAAGGCTTTCAGCGCAGCAACAGAGGCTTTAATGATGAAGGCCAATGGAGACAGTTTCACGCCTTCGCGTTCCCATTCTTTGTTCAGTTGTTTGCGGAATTCTTCCAATTCGGTCATGTCCGCTTCTTCGTGTACGGTAACGTGAGGAATCACAACCCAGTTGCGAGACAGGTTTTGACCGGAGATTTTCTTAATGCGAGACAGTTCTTTAACTTCGACGCTGCCGAATTTTGAGAAGTCAACTTTAGGCCATGGCAACAAGTCCAGACCACCGCCCAAAGAGGCAGCAGCAGGTTTGCCTGCACCGCTTTGCATAACGGATTTAACGAAGGCTTTAACGTCTTCGCCCATGATACGGCCTTTCAGACCGGTACCTTTTACTTGGCCCAAATCTACGCCCAATTCGCGCGCCAGTTTACGTGCAGAAGGACCTGCATGGGCTTTGGCAAATGCAGCTTCGTCGATTTTGGCAGCTGCAGGTGCAGCCGGAGCAGGCGCAGCGGCTGGTGCTGGAGCGGCAGCAGGGGCTGAAGCAGCGGCTGGTGCAGGTGCGGCAGCTTGAGCGGCAGGAGCAGGAGCAGCTGCGGCTGAACCGGCGGTTTCTACTTCGATAATGGCAGAACCTTCAGATACTTTGTCGCCAACTTTTACAAATACGGCTTTAACCACACCGGCTTCAGTACATGGTACGTCCATAGTAGCTTTGTCGGTTTCCAAAGTAATCAGGGTGTCGTCAACGGCAACAGTATCGCCAACTTTAATTTCAACGGCAATAACGTCTACGTCAGAGTGGCCGCCGATATCAGGTACAACAACTTGTACGGTAGCGCCTCCGGCAGGAGCAGCTGCGGGCGCAGCAGCTGGAGTAGCAGGAGTAGCAGGAGCTTCTGCTGCAGGAGCAGGAGCGGCATCAGCAGCGGCAGCACCGGTTTCAACGGTCAGAATAACGCCGCCTTCAGAGATTTTATCGCCAACTTTAACTTTAACTTCTTTCACGACACCGGCTGCATCAGCAGGTACGTCCATAGTGGCTTTGTCGGTTTCCAGAGTAATCAGGGTGTCGTCAACGGCGATGGTGTCGCCCGCTTTGACTTCTACTGCGATGATATCGACGTTTTCATGACCGCCGATATCGGGTACTTTGATTTCTACGATACTCATTTGAGTTCCTTTGATGATTTCGGTTTGAGGTCGTCTGAAAAACAGTTTCAGACGACATCACTTATGTTTTCCGGCACGGATAACCATTTCCAAGACAGCTTTTCTGCGCTTCGAACCTTTTGCACGACTTACGCCCGCAGCCCGGTAATTCAAGGTTTATCCGTTATACAAACCGTCAACGTATTCTTGATTCAGACAACCCCGCAAGCAAATTGACTTTGAGGTCGTCTGAAAACAGGATTAGCGTTTCCAGCTTGGCGCCACGTCGGCATTGATGCCGTATTTTTCGATGGCTTGTTGAACGGTTTCTTTGCTGACTTTGCCTTGTTCTGCCAATGCGCTCAATGCTGCCACGGCAACGTTGTAGCGGTCCACTTCGAAGAAGCGGCGCAGGTTGGCACGGCTGTCGGAACGGCCGAAACCATCGGTACCCAAGACATGGTAGTCGTTCGGGATGTAGGCGCGGATGCGGTCAGCATAGCTGCGGATATAGTCGGTAGCGGCAATCACTGGGCCGTCATGACCTTGCAGTTGAGAAGTAACAAACGGTACTTTTGCAGTTTCCAAAGGATTCAGGCGGTTGAAACGTTCTGCTTCGATAGCGTCGCGATGCAACAGGTTGAAAGATGGGCAAGACCAGATGTCTGCTTCTACGCCGAAGTCGGCTTTCAACAATTCAGCACCGGCAATGACTTCTTGCAGGATGGTACCGGAACCCATCAATTGAACTTTCTTGTCGCCTTTGCCGCCGGCTTTCAGCAGATACATACCTTTCAGGATGTTTTCTTCTGCGCCTTCAGGCATATCCGGGTGAGCGTAGTTCTCGTTCATCAGGGTGATGTAGTAGAACACATCCTCATTGTTGGCATACATACGGCGCAGACCGTCTTGAACGATAACGGCTACTTCGTATTGGAATGTCGGGTCGTAAGAAACGCAGTTTGGAATCAAATCTGCTTGAATATGGCTGTGGCCGTCTTCGTGTTGCAGACCTTCACCGTTCAGCGTTGTACGGCCGGCAGTACCACCCAACAGGAAGCCGCGTGCATGCATATCGCCGGCAGCCCATGCCAAGTCGCCGATGCGTTGGAAACCGAACATAGAGTAGTAGATATAGAAAGGAATCATCGCAAAGTTGCTGTTGGCGTAGCTGGTTGCAGCCGCGATCCAGTCAGCCATTGCGCCTGGCTCATTAATACCTTCTTGCAAGATTTGACCGTCAACAGATTCTTTGTAGAACATCAGTTGGTCTTTATCTTGAGGGGTATATTGTTGGCCTTTAGGGTTCCAAATACCGTATTGGCGGAACATACCTTCCATACCGAAAGTACGGCTTTCGTCAGGAACGATAGGTACAACGCGTTTGCCGATTTTTTTGTCTTTCAACAGGGTAGACAGGATGCGTACGAAAGCCATGGTGGTGGAGAATTCACGGTCACCGCTGGATTTCAGTTGGGCATCAAATGCTGACAGTTCAGGCACTTCCAGAACATCTTGGGTTGGGTTGCGTTGAGGCAGGTAGCCACCCAAAGATTCACGGCGTGCGTGCAGGTATTTGTATTCTTCGCTGTCAGGAGCAAAAGTCAGGTAAGGCAGGTCGCCACTGTCGATTTGCTCGTCAGTTACAGGAATGTCAAAGCGGTCACGGAATTGTTTCAGAGACGCTTTGTCCATTTTTTTGGCTTGGTGGGCAACGTTTTGACCTTCGCCGGATGCACCCATACCGTAACCTTTAATGGTTTTTGCCAAGATTACAGTAGGTTTACCGTTGGCGTGGTTCGCAGCGCGGTCGTAAGCGTTGTAGACTTTTTGAGGGTCATGACCACCGCGGTTCAATGCCCAAATTTCGTCATCAGTCATATCGGCGACCAATGCTTTCAGTTCAGGCGTATTGAAGAAGTGTTCACGGACGTATGCGCCGTCTTTGGATTTGTAAGTTTGGTAGTCACCGTCCAAGCACTCTTCCATACGTTTACGCAGGATGCCATCTTTGTCTTTTGCCAAGAGGCGGTCCCAACGACGACCCCAGATGACTTTCACAACATTCCAGCCGGCACCGGCAAAGTTGCCTTCCAGCTCTTGAATGATTTTGCCGTTACCGCGTACTGGGCCGTCCAAACGTTGCAGGTTACAGTTGATGACGAATACCAAGTTATCCAAGCCTTCGCGTGAAGCCAGAGCAATAGCACCTTGGCTTTCAGGTTCATCCATTTCGCCGTCGCCACAGAATACCCATACTTTACGGCCTTTGGTTTTAGCCAGGCCGCGAGATTCCAAGTATTTCAGGAAGCGTGCTTGGTAAATCGCCATCAATGGGCCCAGACCCATAGATACGGTTGGGAATTGCCAGAAGTCAGGCAACAGGTGAGGGTGAGGGTAAGAAGGCAGGCCTTTACCGTCAACTTCTTGACGGAAGTTGTTCAGCTGGTCTTCAGTCAGACGGCCTTCAACGAACGCACGTGCGTAGATACCAGGGGCTACGTGGCCTTGGAAGAATACCAAATCGCCTTCTTCACCTTCGCCTTTAGCTTTCCAGAAGTGGTTGAAGCCGACTTCGTACATAGTGGCGGCTGATTGGAAAGATGCAATGTGTCCACCCAATTCCAAATCTTTTTTACCCGCGCGCAAAACGATAGCGGCAGCGTTCCAACGAACGAATGCACGGATGCGGTGTTCGATGTTTTGGTCGCCGGGGATGCCTTTTTCGTCTTCTACGGAAACGGTGTTCAAATATGGAGTAGTGGTGCCGTGAGGCATACGGATGCCTTTGTCACGGCTGTATTTGACCAAACTTTCCAGCAGGTATTGGGCGCGTTCGCTACCTTCATATTCTAAAACAGAGCTTAACGCGTCTAACCATTCTTTGGTTTCAATTGGGTCAACATCGTGTAATTGGGTGGACATAATATCTATCCTTGTGTTGAGTGTTTTTCAATGACGGAGTATTACTCCGATATTTTCGTTTGCGAACAGATGTGAGTTTAAAACGAAAATTCCTAGAGTTAAATTCGAAAAAAGTTTTAATTACTGAAATATTATCAATACGTTATAACCGTTGATAAAAAATCAGAAAGAATTGAACTTTTTACAAACCAGCTAACCTGCAAATGCTATCAGTAATTGGGCAAACTGGCAAATTGTGCTGTAGATATTGATAGGATTTAGAGGTTGAAATTAAGATTTTTTAAAAGAGTTATGTAGCTTGTTTTTAAATCGAGATATTGAGTGGATACAGTAAAAAAGCATCAGATATTTGAGAAAGTTTATTCGAATACGAAAAATATTTTTCAAATTTTGTTGTAAATAGAAAATTAAATTTAGATTATCTGGTTTTTTACAAAGAGAATAGGCCGTCTGAAGACTCTAAAGAGATTAAGGAGAAATGGGATTTGAAGATGGCGATTGTTGAGGAAGGGTAAATGAAAAAAATGACATGTACAGGCTACTTTAGCGCTGACATGTCATTTATGTAGGAAGTTAGAATTTCAGACGGCCTCTAATTATCAGTAGAGCCTTTTTGAGAGAATTGCTTCCATTGAGTCAGAAGCTCTTTGAGAACGTCTTGCTGTTCATGTCCATGTTGGATGGCTTCTTGCAACCAGAAGCAAGCATTGTTGATGTCTTTTTTTACACCCATGCCGTGATAATACAGGCAGGCAAGATTATATTGAGCCATCGTGTCTCTTTGTTTGGCCGCTGCTTCAAACCATTTTGCAGCTTGGGCGTAGTCGACAGGTACGCCTTGTCCGCAGTAATACATCATGCCAAGATTGGTTTGGGATTTACTGTGTCCACGTTCTGCGGACTGATGGTATAACTCCAGTGCTTCAGTGTAATTCTGTTTGCGTTTTAAGCCATAGTGTGCTGCAAATGCCAGCTTGTACAGACGCTCGGCTTCCTGACGTTGGAGGGCAATTTCTTTCGTCAGTTCATAGTTTTGCTGGTTATTCAACGCGCTGTCAGACAGAAGTTTTTGGTAAGCGACAAGATTACCTAAATCGGCCGAGCGTTGATAATATTGACGGGCGGTGTCTGCATCAACTGATCGTCCCAATCCGTAGCGATGGATATCACCTAAAAGGCGCAAACCTTCCGGATCATTTTGATCCGCAGCAAATTTAGCGTGCTGATAGGCCTTCTGAGGGTCTCGTTCGGTGTTTTTGCCTAGCAGATAGATTTCGGCAAGTGCTACATTCGCATTGCTGTCACCTTGTGCGGCAGATTTTTCAAACCATTCCAATGCTTCAGCAGGATTTGATGCGGCTAAGAGTTCTGCAAGAGAAGTTTGAGCTGGAACAATGTCGTAATCGGCGGCAATACGTAAATGTTCGATTGCTTTTTCAGGATTTTGTGCGACACCTTGCCCCAATTTGTATTGGAGACCGAGTTGCCAGTGTGCTGCAATAAATCCCTGTGCAGCGGATTGCTGATAAAGTTTATGAGAATATTCCAAATCAGAAGAGCTGGAATATTGGTAATGTTGGGCTAAGAAGTATTGTGCCTGAGGATTTTGCTGTTCGACAGCTTTCAATGCCCATTTGACTGCTTCTTGGTCATTGCCATTATCTGCATATAAACGCATGAGGTGTAGTTGTGCTGGGGCTAATCCTTCTTCAGCAAGCTCTTGATAGGCTGCAATGAGCTTTTCTATTTCTATTCCATTATTTTCTTGTAACTGGAGAAGATTATAGCGGGCGTATGGATGACCAGCTCTTGCAGCTTGCTTTAAATATTCAACTGCAATTGCTAAATCTTGCGCATTTTCGTGGTGTTCGATCAGACATCCTGCTAGCTGAAATGCGGCCTCAATATGCCCGGCTTCTGCTGCCTCGCAGAGCAATGGGATGGCTCGTGCAAAGTCAGGAGGGTCTTGAGTGATTAATTTTTCTGCTAGAAGAAAAGATTCTTCATATTGTTGAGCATTCATCGGTTTGCTTTTATATTTTGCGAAGGATTAAGAATAAAATAATCGGCCGACAGAGTGCGGCCGTTATGATTTTGTAATTTTGAGGTTATTTACAAAAACAGACGACCGTATTTGTATTTTTATACTTAGAATAATGGAATAAATCATTTCGTACTGCATAAATACAACAGAAGGATATGATTAAAGTGGATTGAGAAAATACTTCTGCTGTTTATTCAGTTTAAATTATTCGTCTTCCGGTTTCTTACGCCACAAAACAAGTAATTTGCCAATATGTTGCACCAGTTGAGCCCCCAGTGTTTCACACAGGGCATTGCAAATTTCAATACGTTCAGCGCGATCATCGCCAAAAACACGGACTTTAATCAATTCATGTGCTGTCAATGCGGCATCGGTTTCTCTGATGACTGAGTCGGTCAAGCCTTGTTGGCCAACCATAACAACAGGATGGAGGTGATGTGCTTGGGCTTTCAAGGCCAAAATTTCTTTGGTGCTTAATTTGTTGTCGCTCATATTAATAAGTATCCAATTCAAAAGAATAATGGCTATATTGTACGCGATTTAGAACATTTACGGGGGAAATAACGTACAATGCTGATTTTAACTTAAGCATTTCAAATCAAGATGGCTGTACGCTCAAAATCTTCAAAAGCATGGCTGCATGAGCACGTCAACGATCATTATGTCCATATGGCACAAAAGGACGGATATCGTGCCAGAGCGGCTTATAAATTATTGGAAATAAATCAAAAAGACAAATTAATCAAGCCAGGTACGGTTTTGGCGGATTTGGGCAGCGCGCCGGGAAGTTGGTCACAGGTTGCGGCCAAGCTGGTCGGTAAAACAGGAGCAGTGTTTGCTTTGGATATTTTGCCGATGGAAGCTATTGAAGGTGTGTCGTTTATTCAGGGTGACTTTAGGGAAGATGCTGTTTTGGAGCAGTTTGAAGCCTTATTGGATAATCGTCCGTTAGACCTTGTAATCTGTGATATGGCACCCAATATGTCAGGCAATGCCGTAACCGACCAGGCACGCAGTTTTTATTTGTGTGAACTGGCCTTGGATTTTGCCTCCCAACATTTGAAAACCGGCGGCAGTTTTTTAGTGAAGGTGTTTCAAGGCGCGGGTTATCAAGAGTATACGGCGGCTATGCGTGAAATTTTTGCCAGTGTACAAACCCGAAAGCCGGATGCTTCCCGCAATCGTTCCAGTGAGATTTACCTATTAGGTAAAAATAAACGCTGACAATGTAGGGTGGGTGCTTTAAAATTCTTTCCCTTGATTTTATTTATTTTGTAACCATGGAGCCTGTTCAGTGGGGAATACCATTAAAAACATATTAGTCTGGGTAGTGGGTGGTGCTATGCTTTTAGCAGCATTCAATGCGCTCAGCGATAAGCAGGAAGATAAACAGCAAATCGAATATTCTCAATTTATTCAGCAAGTTAATAGTGGCGAAGTATCCAATGTCAATATTGAAGGATCTGTTGTCAGCGGCTATCTGATTAAAGGTGAGCGCACCGATAAAACTGCCTTCTATACCAATGCGCCTTTGGATGACAACTTGGTTAAAACACTGTTGGACAACAAAGTACGCGTCAAAGTGACTCCGGAAGAAAAACCAAGCATGCTGGCCAGTCTGTTTTACAGCCTGCTGCCTGTTTTGTTGTTGATCGGTGCATGGTTCTACTTCATGCGCATGCAAAGCGGCGGTGGCGGTAAAGGCGGCGCATTCTCTTTTGGTAAGAGCCGTGCACGTTTGTTGGACAAAGATTCCAATAAAGTTACTTTTGCCGATGTTGCCGGTTGTGATGAGGCTAAAGAAGAAGTACAAGAAATCGTGGATTATCTGAAATCTCCTAATCGCTATCAAAGCCTGGGTGGTCGTGTACCGCGCGGTATTTTGTTGGCCGGTAGCCCTGGTACGGGTAAAACATTGCTGGCTAAAGCGATTGCCGGTGAGGCCGGTGTGCCATTCTTCAGCATTTCAGGTTCTGACTTCGTAGAAATGTTTGTCGGTGTCGGTGCGAGCCGTGTCCGCGATATGTTCGAGCAGGCCAAGAAAAACGCGCCATGTATCATCTTTATTGATGAAATTGATGCGGTTGGCCGTCAGCGTGGTGCTGGTTTGGGCGGTGGTAATGATGAGCGTGAGCAAACATTAAACCAATTGTTGGTTGAAATGGATGGTTTTGAAAGCAATCAAACCGTTATTGTGATCGCAGCAACCAACCGTCCTGATGTACTTGACCCAGCGTTGCAGCGTCCGGGCCGTTTTGACCGTCAAGTCGTTGTTCCATTGCCTGATATCCGTGGCCGTGAGCAAATCTTGAAAGTACACGCTAAAAAAGTACCTTTGGATGCATCCGTAGATTTGACTTCTTTAGCACGCGGTACACCTGGTTTTTCAGGTGCGGATTTGGCAAACTTGGTCAATGAAGCAGCTTTGTTTGCCGGTCGTCGTAATAAAGTTAAAGTCGATCAAAGCGACTTTGAAGATGCTAAAGACAAAATCTACATGGGTCCGGAGCGTCGCAGTATGGTAATGCACGAAGATGAAAAACGTGCGACAGCCTATCATGAGGCCGGTCATGCAATCGTAGCGGAAAGCCTGCCGTTTACCGATCCGGTTCACAAAGTAACGATTATGCCTCGTGGCCGTGCATTGGGTTTGACTTGGCAGCTGCCTGAGCGTGACCGCATCAGTATGTACAAAGACCAAATGCTGAGCCAGCTCTCAATCTTGTTTGGTGGCCGTATTGCTGAAGATATTTTTGTCGGCCGTATTTCTACCGGTGCATCTAACGACTTTGAGCGTGCAACTCAAATGGCACGCGAGATGGTAACGCGTTATGGTATGAGCGACAAAATGGGTGTGATGGTTTATGCTGAGAACGAAGGTGAGGTATTCTTGGGTCGCAGCGTAACCCGTTCTCAAAATATTTCCGAGAAAACCCAACAAGATATCGATGCGGAAATCCGCCGTATTTTGGATGAGCAATACCAAGTGGCTTACAAAATCTTGGATGAAAATCGTGATAAGATGGAAACCATGTGCAAAGCACTTATGGATTGGGAAACCATCGATCGAGACCAAGTTTTGGAAATTATGGCCGGTAAACAGCCTAGTCCGCCTAAAGATTATAGCCACAATGTCCGCGATGACAAAGTGGAAGAGTATGAAGCGCCTATTGCTGAAGCTGCTGAAGCTGTTGAGCAAAATGAGGTTCAGAATACTGAGTCAGTAGAAACAGACAAAACAGATAAATCTGTATAAGGTTTGAAACAGAAAACGGTAGCTTTTAAGCTACCGTTTTTATTTTGAAGATAAGCTAAAGGCCGTCTGAAAATTTTCAGACGACCTGATTTTATTGAGTCAATTACAAAACAGCTAAAGCTGCTTCGTAGTCAGGCTCGTTCGCAATTTCAGAAACCAACTCAGCGTGGAGAACTTGGTTTTGATCATTTAAAACCACCACTGCGCGGGCAGTCAGGCCGCGTAATGGGCTTTCTGTCAGTGTTACTCCGTAATCGTTAGAAAAGCTGCTGCGGAATGTGGAAAGTGTCACTACATTTTCTAAACCTTCTGCACCGCAGAAACGGGCTTGTGCAAACGGTAAATCGGCAGAAATGCACAAGACGACGGTATTTTCTAACGAAGAGGCACGTTTGTTGAAAGTGCGGACGGACTGGGCGCATACACCTGTGTCAATGCTAGGGAAAATATTCAGCACTTTGCGTTTGCCTGCATAGTCAGCCAATGATTTCTCAGATAGGTCTGCTGCTACCAATGTGAAATCAGGTGCAACTTGGCCGATGGCAGGCAAATTGCCGTTTGTAGAAATAGGTGAGCCTTGGAAAGTAACTTGAGCCATGATTCAGTCCTCGTGTCAGGGGAAAATAGGATGGTTAGAAGTTTAGTAATGACGGCGACGGAAATAGAACATGCCTTCGCTGTCAATTTCTAAAATATAGCGGCCGTTTTGTACGGCGGCATAACCGCTTTTGCCTTCGGTATAAGGCTGCAAAGCAGCGTGTGAAATCAGATAGTCGGTCAGTTTGCCGCCGTCTTGGGCAATATTGTCCACCATTTTTGCAAAGGCTGTGTGGCAGACTCCGTTGGCTGACCAGCCGGCTGAAACGCCTTTTTCATTTTTTTCCATGCATTGGCCGCTGATGACTTCTAAGTCGGTAGGGTGCTTGCCAATCAGATTGATGACGCCACCCTCTATGCCGTTAATCGGATAGGTACGTTGTTTTTTACCTTCTTTGGTTTCGCCTTCTTGAGCTGTACCTAAATCCAAACCGGCTATGGCTTGTTCATCGATATATTTAACTTTGAAGGTAGGTTTGGGTGCTTTGCCTGAAGTAATATCATTGGCTGCAGTATCTTCAGATTTACCGCCGCAGGCAGCCAATGAAAGGCTGAGCAAGATAAGGGGGAAGGTTTTTTTCATATGAGAAACCCTAGAAAATGATTATATTTCAAATGATAAACGATATTATGGCCGTCTGAAATTTTCAGACGGCCTTATTATTATTTCAACGGACGAATACCTACCGCATCGCGTACTTTATCCAACAATTCGCGTGCTTCTTTACGTGCTTTTTGTGCGCCGGCTTGCAAAATGTCTTCAATTTGAGAGGGTTTGGCTGTCAACTCATTGTAACGCTCACGCGACTCTGCGAGCTCGGCATTGATTTTTGCACCCAAGAGTTTCTTAGCCTCACCCCAAGCAAGGCCTTCGGCCAGCATTTGCGTGAACTCGGCAGTTTCAAACGGCGTGGAGAAGGCTTTGTAGATTTCAAACAGAGGACTTTCATCAGGCTGTTTCGGCTCGCCGGGTTCTTTCATATTGGTGATGATTTTGTTGACCGATTTTTGGGTTTTCTTGTCGTTTTCCCAAAGCGGAATAGTATTGCCGTAGGATTTGGACATTTTTCGTCCGTCCAAGCCGACCAAGAGTTCGACATTTTCGTCAATTTTTACTTCAGGCAAGGTGAAGAGTTCTTGGAAGCGGTGATTGAAGCGACCGGCAATATCGCGTGCCATTTCAACGTGTTGGATTTGGTCGCGACCGACTGGAACTTCATGGGCATTGAACATAAGGATGTCGGCAGTCATGAGGATAGGGTAGCTGTACAGGCCCATTTCCACGCCGTGATCTGGATCTTCCTGACCGTTTTCGGTATTTGCCTGTACTGCAGCTTTATAAGCGTGGGCGCGGTTCATCAGACCTTTTGCAGTGATACAGGTCAGAACCCAGTTCAACTCCATCACTTCGGGAATATCGCTTTGACGGTAGAAAGTGGTCAGTTCCGGATTGAGTCCGCAGGCGAGCCATGTGGCGGCAACAGCTTGAGTAGATTGATGAATCATTTCCGGCTCATGACATTTGATGATGCCATGATAGTCAGCCAAAAAGAGGAATGATTCGGTATTGGCATCCTGCGCAGCACGGATAGCCGGGCGGATGGCGCCGACGTAGTTGCCCAAGTGCGGAATGCCTGTTGTGGTAACGCCTGTTAAAACTCGTTTTTTGCTCATGAAAGTATCCTTCGGCATAAAGGCCGTCTGAAAATAAATATGGTGCCGATTATACCTGATTATTCTTGATTTTTCAGACGGCCTTTTGAGTAGAGGGTAACTGGATAATAAAAGTTATACACATAAAATTTAAAAAATAAAACACTATAAAACAATAAGATAGTAAAAAATTATTGATTAATGAGTAAATGGCTCTTGAGTTATCCACATTTGCGCTTATATAGGCTCTAACAGAATATATTTGAAGAGGAACTTAAAATGAGATTTGATAAATTGACTGCCAAATTTCAGCAAGCTCTGCAAGAAGGTCAAAGTCTGGCTTTGACTGCGGACAGCAGCTACCTTGAGGCAGGCTTTATCTTAAAAGCGTTGCTTGACGATCAAAACAGTGGTGCTGCTGCGTTACTGGCTCATGCAGGTGTGAATGTGCCTCAAGTAAAACAACGTTTGCAGCAACATTTGAGCAGCTTGCCAAAAGTATCCGGTCAAGGTGGCGACATTATGCCTAGCCGTGAGCTGCAAGCTGTATTGAACTTGATGGACAAGGCTGCGACCAAACGTGGCGATGCCTATATCGCCAGCGAACTTTTCCTGCTGGCTTTGGTTCAGCAAAATGATGCGACCGGCAAAATCCTGAAAGAAGCTGGTGCGACCGAACAAAATATCAATGCCGCGATCGATGCGGTACGAGGAGGACAAAACGTGAATGATGCGAATGCTGAAGACCAACGCGATGCTTTGAAAAAATACACACTTGACCTGACTCAACGCGCCCGAGACGGCAAGCTTGATCCTGTTATCGGTCGCGATGATGAAATCCGTCGTGCAATTCAGGTATTGCAACGCCGTACCAAAAACAACCCTGTGCTGATTGGTGAGCCTGGTGTGGGTAAAACCGCTATTGTTGAAGGTTTGGCGCAACGTATTGTTAACGGCGAAGTGCCTGAATCCCTACGTAACAAACGCCTTTTGGTTTTGGATTTGGCGGCTTTGATTGCCGGCGCGAAATACCGTGGCGAATTTGAAGAACGCTTGAAAGGTGTGTTGAACGACTTGGCTAAAGACGATGGTAACACTCTGATTTTCATTGATGAAATCCATACTTTGGTTGGTGCAGGCAAAACCGACGGCGCAATGGATGCGGGCAATATGTTGAAACCGGCTTTGGCGCGTGGCGAATTGCACTGTATCGGTGCGACTACTTTGGATGAATACCGTCAGTACATCGAGAAAGATGCGGCACTCGAACGCCGCTTCCAAAAAGTATTGGTTGGCGAGCCAAGTGTGGAAGATACCATCGCTATTTTGCGCGGTTTGCAAGAGCGTTATGAAATCCACCACGGTATCGATATTACCGACCCTGCTATCGTTGCCGCAGCGGAGTTGAGCGACCGTTACATTACCGACCGCTTCCTGCCTGATAAAGCAATTGATTTGATTGACGAAGCTGCCAGCCGCATCAAAATGGAGCTGGACAGTAAACCCGAGCAGATGGACAAACTCGACCGCCGCATCATCCAGCTCAAAATGGAAAAAATGCACGTTGCCAAAGAAAGCGATGACGCCAGCAAAAAACGTTTGGAACTGATAGACGAGGAAATCGACGGCTTGCAAAAAGAATACGCCGATTTGGACGAAATCTGGAAAGCCGAGAAAGCCGCCTCTTCCAGCACTGCCGACATCAAGAAACAGATGGACGACATCAAAGTCAAAATCGAGCAGGCCAAACGCCAAGGCGACTTTGCCCGCGCGTCTGAACTCGAATACGGCGAGTTGCCGAAATTGGGCGCACAGTTGCAAGCTGCGGAAAGTAACCCCGACGGCAAAAAACAAAACAAACTCTTCCGTACCGAAGTTGGTGCGGACGAAGTGGCCGAAATCGTATCGCGCATGACCGGCATCCCTGTGTCCAAAATGATGGAAGGCGAACGCGACAAGCTGTTGAAAATGGAAGAAGTATTGCACCGCCGTGTGGTCGGCCAAGATGAAGCCGTGCGTGCTGTATCCGACGCCATCCGCCGCAGCCGTTCCGGCCTTGCCGATCCAAACAAACCTTACGGCAGCTTCCTGTTCCTAGGCCCGACCGGTGTGGGTAAGACCGAATTGTGTAAGGCATTGGCAGGTTTCCTGTTTGACAGCGAAGATCATCTGATTCGTATCGATATGTCCGAATACATGGAAAAACATGCTGTTGCCCGCTTAATCGGTGCACCTCCCGGCTATGTTGGCTACGAAGAGGGCGGTTACCTGACCGAACAAGTCCGCCGCAAACCGTACAGCGTGATTCTTTTGGACGAGGTGGAAAAAGCCCATCCCGACGTGTTCAACATCCTGTTGCAAGTTTTGGATGACGGCCGTTTGACCGACGGACAAGGTCGCACTGTGGACTTTAAAAATACTGTTATCGTCATGACTTCCAACATCGGTAGCCAACATATCCAACAAATGGGTACTCAGGACTACGAAGCAGTAAAAGAAGTCGTGATGGAGGATGTGAAAGAACATTTCCGTCCTGAAATGATCAACCGTATTGACGAAGTCGTCGTGTTCCACGGTTTGGATCAGGCCAATATCCGCAGCATTGCGAAAATCCAGCTTAAAGGTTTGGAAAAACGTTTGGAAGCACAACATCTGCATCTGAAAGTCGATGATGCTGCCTTGGATCTGATTGCTAAAGCCGGTTTCGATCCTGTGTATGGTGCTCGTCCCCTCAAACGCGCCATCCAGTCAGAAATCGAAAATACGCTGGCAAAAGCCTTGCTTGAAGGCAAATATGCGCCCGATAGCACAATCCATGTTAAAGAAGAGGGTGGTAAGCTTTTGTTTGCATAAGTTTAAAACAATGTAGTATGTTGTTGCAAAAGGCCGTCTGAAAGAATTCAGACGGCCTTTCTTGATTATTGATTCATATCATATATTTATTATGTAATTTAGTTATTCATTGAATTTTAGAGAATATTAATTGAAAATCTTGTGCCATGGGTTGATAAAGAATGAGATATAATCCGACCTGTTTGCCAAGGTTCTTGCTAAATATCTCATTTTGTGTAATAATACTACAATGCAAAAACTGACTAATCAAAATCTTCACATTATTTTGTCGGAGCACTTAAATGATACCGACTTTGTTCTTATTCTCAATGCATTAATCAAATTTTTGCGCCGAGGAGGCAAAAAACAGGCTTCCGAACGTTTCGATTTGATTTTATCTACTTTAAAACAAGACGATGCTTTATGCCGTCAATTCAGCCTGCGCTTCTATGCCTGGCTGTCTAAAGTTCACATCTATCCTGCGCTGATTAAGCTGGGTATTTTCTCGCGCCATAGTTTTACTCGGGAGATGGGCATACGGATTTACGAACGTTTCAGCCCGTCTTATAAAGATTTTTCCAATCTGCGCGAAGTATTTTTATATCTTTTTCATTCGAAAAACGATGATAAATGGTTGCAAACCCTGAGTTTGCGCCAATGGTTGAGTATGTATGAGTTGTTGCAGGGTAAAGCCGATCCTGCTTTGCTTCAGACGGCCAGCCGACAGTTGGCAGATGCTCGTTTGCGTGCAGTGGAGATGCTGTCTATTTGGATTGCTTCCGAAGCGATTGAGCCGGATTTAATACGGATCGCCCCCCGTTTGTTGGAGGCGGATTCGGCATTTGTTGCCTTACAACGTGAAATTGCAAAATTGGTTGAACACTATCGCCACAGTGAAGAAACTTACGACACGGCGCATTTGGAGGTTATGTTTGACCAGTGCGACAAGCAAATTGAGTATCTGCGTCGTCGTGGTACAGGAGCAGGGTCTGGCTCATCAGTGAAAGTGGCACACTTGCTGGAGCGCCTGCAACAAACCATAGGCCGTCTGAAACTGTTGACCAATATTCAAATCGAAACCGGCAGCCGTACCCGCTTAACCATCAATCTGATGAATGCGATGATTTACGCGGCGGTAGAGCAATACAGCACCAGCCACTTGCGTAAAAGCAGTATCCGAATGCTGGCACGCAGTATTACGGAAAACAAAAGCCATCATGGTGAGCATTACATCACGCGCAACCGTAGTGAATATTTCAAAATGTTTTATTCCGCAGCAGGCGGCGGCGTAATTATTGCTCTGATGGCATTGAATAAAATCCATATTGCGTCTTTGGGATTCGGCGAGTTTACTACTTCATTCCTTGCCGGACTTAACTACGGCTTAGGCTTTATGTTGATTCATATGCTGCACTGCACCGTTGCGACCAAGCAGCCTGCCATGACGGCGGCGAGTTTTGCCGAGCAGGTGGACTCAAATGAAGGCAGCAAAGCGGTGGACAACAAATTGGCAAAACTGCTGATTGACGTGTGCCGTTCGCAAAGTGTTGCCGTGTTTGGCAATGTATCAATTGCCGTATTGTTGGCGGCGGGGATCGCTTGGGGTTATGCCTACACGCATGGACAGCCCTTGTTGAATGAGGCGATTACAGCCTACCAGCTTAAATCTATTGAGATTTTTACTCAGCCGACCTTGTGGTATGCTGCTATTGCCGGAGTATGGTTGTTTTGCTCGGGGATTATTGCAGGCTTTTTTGACAACCGTTCCGATTATCTGAACCTGCGTCAGCGTCTGCCATTTAATCCGTTTTTACGAAAAATCATGCGTCCGCAGCCACGCCGCCGTTTGGCCGCTTATATTCATAAGCATTACGGCTCGCTTATGGGCAATTTTATTTTCGGTATGCTTTTGGGGATGACCGGCTATTTCGGCCATCTTTTCGGCTTGCCGCTGGATATTCGCCATGTGGCGTTTTCTTCGGCAAATTTGGGTTATGCCGCGATCAGCGGCCATGCAGATGTATTTACGTTTATACTTGGCTTGGCAAGCGTATTGGCAATCGGCATGGTGAATCTAGTGGTCAGCTTTTCTTTGGCTTTGGCCGTTGCGCTTCGTTCACGCGGCACGCGTTTGGGCAGTATGCGTAATCTGCTGAAGAGCTTCTGGAGTCAAGTGAAAGCCAATCCTTTGATTTTGCTGTATCCGGTTCAAGTGAATAACAAAGAAAACACGAAGTAAGATTGAAGGAAAGGCCGTCTGAATATATATTTTTCAGACGGCCTTTTAATTTAAAACCGATAAAGATTAGGCTTGCAGAGAGGCGCGGTTTTCCAAAACTTGGTCAATCAAACCATATTCTTTAGCTTCATCGGCAGACATATAATTGTCGCGGTCGGTATCGCGTTCCAAGTCGGCCAAATCGCGATCACAATGTTTGGCGAGTAAGCGGTTCAGTTTCTCTTTGATTTTCAGCAGCTCTTTAGCGTGAATTTCAATATCGGAAGCCTGACCGGCTAAGCCGCCGTTGATGAGCGGTTGGTGAATCATGATGCGGCTGTTTGGCAGGGCAAAGCGTTTGCCTTTTTCGCCTGCGGACAACAAGAATGCGCCCATGCTTGCCGCTTGACCCAAGCATAAGGTAGAAACATGAGGCTTGATGAAGTTCATGGTGTCGTAAATCGACATACCGGCAGTAACCGAACCGCCCGGAGAGTTGATATAGAAGAAGATATCTTTATCAGGGTTTTCACTTTCCAAGAACAGTAATTGCGCAACAACCAAGTTGGCAGATTCGTCTGTCACCGGGCCGATCAAGAAAACGATGCGCTCTTTCAAAAGGCGTGAGTAGATGTCAAATGCGCGCTCGCCGCGACCGCTTTGTTCGATAACGGTAGGGACAAGGTAATTATTGAAATCGAAGGACATTTTTGTCTCCTGTTAATGATGGAAAAGCACCAAAGCCATTTAAAGCGCTTCGGTGCTTTTGATTGTCTGTTTCAGACGGCCTTAGAGCAATTAAGCTTGTGCGCCCATTACTTCGTCAAAAGACAGCGCTTTTTCAGTTACTTTAGCTTTGCTCAGAACGAAATCAACAACGTTGCTTTCTACTGCCAAAGAAGTCGGACCTTGCAGGCGGGAAGGCTCTGCGTAGTACCAGTCGATAACTTCTTGAGGATCTTCGTAGCTTTCAGCGAAGTTGGCAACAACGGCTTTGATTTGGTCTTCAGTTGGCTCAAGTTTGTTTTCTTCAACCAATTTAGCCAAAATCAGACCCAAAGAAACGCGGCGTTCTGCTTGTTCTTTGAACATATCCAAAGGCAGATCCAAGTTGGCAGCGTCAGCCATGCCTTGGTTAACAAAGTTTTGTTTCATTTCGTTTGCCAAGCGGGCGGCTTCTTCGTTGACCAAAGTAACAGGAACTTGCAAATCAGCTGCTTTGAGCAGGGCGTTCATTACAGATTCTTTGGTTTGTTCACCGATGCGGCGCTCAACTTCGCGGCCAACGTTTTTCTTCACTTCTTCGCGCATTTTGGCAACGTCGCCGTCTTCAATACCCAGAGCTTTAGCAAAGTCAGCGTCAACTTCAGGCAAAGTAGCTTCAGAAACATTGTTCAACGTGATGGTGAATACGGCAGATTTACCGGCAACATCTTTACCATGGTAGTCCTCAGGGAAGTTTACGGTAACATCTTTGCTTTCGCCGGCTTTCATGCCGACAACACCGGCCTCGAATTCAGGCAGCATTTGACCTGCACCCAATACGAAAGCGTAGTTTTTAGACGCGCCGCCAGCGAAAGGTTCGCCGTCGATTTTGCCTTCAAAGTCGATGATGACGCGGTCGCCGTTTTGGGCTTCGCGGTCAACATGGTTGAAGCGGGTACGTTGTTTGCGCAGGATTTCTACAGTTTGGTCAACTTCGGCATCGCCAACAGTCGCAGTAACTTTTTCTACTTCTTGGGCAGACAGGTCACCAATAGTTACTTCAGGGAAAACTTCAAAAATAGCGGCAACTTTGAAAGACTCTTGATCGTCTTGTTCTTCAACGCCTTCAAAGCGTGGGTAACCGGCAACTTTCAATTCTTGAGCAACGGCAACTTCGTAGAATTCGCGTTGTACTAATTCGTTGATAACGTCGTTTTGTGCGCTTGCGCCGTACATTTGGGCAATCATTTTGAACGGTGCTTTACCCGGACGGAAGCCGTCAATTTTTGCGCGGCGTTGGGTTTGTTTCAGTTTTTTCTCAGTTTCTGCGTTGATTTTGGACCAAGGCAGAGACAATACTACTTTGCGTTCCAGATTTTCTAAAGTTTCAACAGTTACGCTCATCGTAAGCCCTTAAATTTGTTGTGTTTAAACGGTTATCCTTCTGCTCAGTATTCCGAAGAATTTCGGAAGCGTGCATAAGGTCAAAATTTAGCTGCTTAGTATAACACAATGTTTCACGAATAACATAAAAAGGCCGTCTGAAAAGTAGGAAATTCTTTTCAGACGGCTTTTGCGTTTCGATATTGTTGTTTTTTACAGCTGGTCTTTTTGAGCCAGAATCCGTCGGCTGCCGTTGATGTCTGCCGGAGAAAGAACACCGGCATTTTCAAGCGCATCTACCAAATTGGCGGCTCGGTTGTAGCCGATGCGTAATTGGCGTTGGAGTGCGGAAATGGAAGTTTTCCGGCTTTCCAATACGAAGGCGACGGCTTGATCAAATAACTCATCGCTGTTTGCGTTCGGATTAACAATATTGGTGGTTTCGATGGCTGCTTCGCCACTGAGCAGGCCTTCCACATAATTGGTCGGAGCCTGTTCTTTGACGAAATTGACGACTTGATGCACTTCATCATCGGAAACAAAGGCACCTTGCAGGCGTGTCGGTTCCGCGCTGCCCGGTTGCAGGAATAATGAGTCGCCGTATTTGAGCAATTCGTCTGCACCCATTTGGTCAAGAATGGTGCGGCTATCGATTTTGCTTTGTACGGTAAAGGCCATTCGTGTTGGAATGTTGGCTTTAATCAGGCCGGTAACCACATCGACACTCGGACGCTGGGTGGCGACAATCATGTGAATGCCTGAAGCACGTGCTTTTTGGGCAAGGCGTGCGATTTGCTGCTCAACGGATTTGCGTTCGGTCATCATCAAGTCAGCCAACTCATCAATAACGACCACAATCAACGGCAGTTTTTCCAGAGGCTCGGGATCATCAGGATTTAAGCTGAACGGATTGAGTAATGGTTTGCCAGCTGCTTTGGCTTGTTCGACTTTTTGGTTGAAACCGTCCAAATTACGCACACCGGCATGGGAAAGCAGGCGATAACGTTTTTCCATTTCGGCAACACACCAGTTCAACGCTTGTCCTGCCTCGCGCATATCGGTCACAACCGGGCATAGCAGGTGCGGAATGCCGTCATAAATGCTCAATTCCAGCATTTTCGGGTCAATCATGATGAAGCGGACTTCGTCGGGCGTGGCTTTGAAGAGCATGGACATAATCATGCCGTTCACACCGACGGATTTACCCGATCCGGTCATACCTGCAACCAAAAGATGCGGCATTTTTGCCAAGTCGCCAACCACAGGCGTACCTGCAATATCTTTACCCAAAGCAACGGTCAGTTTGGACTGGGCGTCGGTAAACACGGGAGAAGAGAGGATTTCGCTCAACATCACGTCTTGGCGTTTCTCATTGGGTAATTCAATGCCCATGGTGTTTTTACCGGCAATGGTCTCAACAATGCGTACGGCTTGCAGGGACATCGAGCGCGCCAAATCTTTGGACAACGCGACAATTTGGCTGCCTTTGACACCTTGTGCCGGTTCGATTTCGTAGCGGGTAATCACGGGACCGGAAGTGGCGGAAACAACCTGTACGCCGATGCCAAATTCAGCCAGCTTGGCCTCGATTAATTCTGCGGTCTGTTGTAATTCATCTGGATTGACGGCAACCGGTTCTTCAGACGGCATACGCAACAGGTTCATGTTGGGTTTGTGGTATTCGCCGTTGTTTTTAGGTTCTGTATCGTCAAACAGGGAAGTTTGGATTTTAGGGGGCGGCGCAACGGATACGGCAACGGTTTTACGGTTGCTGCTGCTGCCTGCCAACGGAGCAACCGGAGTAGCGGTAATGGTTTTGGCTTCTTTAACCATGCGGCGCGTATTCTGGGTTTCCAAAGCTTCGGAGCAGACATCTTCTTTTTTATTTTGGAATTGAGACAGTTTTTTCATCAGGCTGCCAAACAGGCCGCCCATATGGCTGCCGGATTTGGCCATGACTTCCAACCATGACACCTGAGCCAACAGGGAAATGGACAACAGCAACATCACCAGCATAATCAACAGGCTGCCTGATTTGCCCAACAGCCAAGCCAGGCCTGAGCCGGCCAATAAGCCGACCAAGCCGCCGGCGCCGACGGGAAGGGATTCGCTTAATGCGTTGTCAAACAGGAAATGTTCGATAATCGGGCTGCACACCAGCAGGAGAAACAATGCCAAAGCGGCTACGCCATGATTGTAGGGCTTGTGGTTTTCCTGCTTTTTCATGGGGCGGAAATTTTTGTAGAGGAAAACGCAAGAGGCGGCTATCCACCACCAAAATGATAAGCCGAACAGATAATATCCGACATCGGAAAGATAGGAGCCAAAGAGGCCGCCGAGGTTGGCGACATCATGGCTTTTGGGAACGCTGCGCGACCATGCGGGGTCGTCCATGCTGAAGCTGGCCAGGGAAATGGCTAGATAAATGGTGATAACCAAGCCAAACAGCCATAAAGCATCATTAATCAAGTTGACGACATGCTCGGGGCGCGCTTTTTTTTCTTCGTTTCTTTGCAGCTCTTTGGCGGCTTTCAGGCGTTGGGAGACTTTATTGTCGGCTTGAGTTTGTGCTTTGGTGGATTTGCGTGTGGTCGGTTTGGCTGCCGGTTTGGTAGAGACGCGTTTTTTTGTTTGGGTTTTAGAAGATTTTGCAGTCATGAGATAAAGGCCGTCTGAAAAGACCGGAGGTAATGTGCGTAAAGGGCAAATTATACCGTATTTACTAGGCACAAGAAATTGAAACGGGCGTAATCATTATAGGATTCAGGCCGTCTGTTTGGTGTTGCGAAAATTTTGGATTTCGTTTCCACCTGTTCAGACGGCCTGATGTTTTGGTTGATTTGGACTTACATTCTGCCCAGTTCGCGCTGGAGGGCTTGAATGTTTTTCTCCCTATCCAAAACCGCACCTTGCAGCGTACTGATGGCCTGTTGATTGACGCTGCCGCCTTTGGCTGTCCGTGCTTGGCTCAGTTGCTTTTTGGCATCGGCCAAAGCCGCGCGTTCATTGGATAACTCGGTTTCCAAAATAGAGCGGCGGCTGTTGACGCCGGAGGATTTGGGAACCGGAGGAGGAGCTGTTTCAGAAGCGGTACGGACAGGGGCAGGTTTGGGCGTTGCCTTATGGTTGGATTTTGCCGCTGTATTTTTACTTTTTGCCGGAGCCGTTTGTGATGTCGGCGCGTTGAGTGTAGGCGCATCGCTGACCGGGGCATCGTATCGGCTGCTGCTGTATTTGCCGACAATCGGCAAATCGTTGACGGCCTGGCAGTTGCCGCTTGGGCGCGAGGTATAGACAATCGAGCCGTTGACTTCACAGGTGTAGATTTTTGCAGCGTGGGCTTGGCTGTTGAAAACAGCAAGCGGCAGCAGGGATAGGGTAAGCAGATATTTTTTCATGATTCAGGTAGGGCTGATTCGTTGCAGTTGAGCATTTTATTCTTGTTCAGACGGCATGGGCTGCTGTTTTTTAGCTTTTGCACTGTTTTTGTTTTTGCTCGGTTTGTCAGCTTTTTTCTCTTGTTTATCGGATTTTCCCGCGTGTGCCTTTTTCTTAGGCTTTGCACTTGTGCGTTCATCAGAGGCATTGAGGCTGCGGATGTTGAGATGGTAACCGCTGCCTTGATGGCCGCTGATTTTAGGCAATTCGGCCTGTGCGCAGGAGGATTTGGGTTCGGAAGTATAGCTGCCGTTGCCGCAGGAATAAACTGCGGCGGCTGCATGAAGAGAAATGCCCAAGACGAAAGAGGATACGAGGAAGTATCCGGCTTGTTTGATGGTTGAAGTCATGTTTTTCCGTATTGTGTTTTATTTCAGACGGCCTGATGGCTCTATTTTTATTGGGAAAACTCGGCTTCGACATTAACTTGGATTTGCTCAAGCTCTTCCTGCCATTGCAGCCAGTTTTCTTCCAGTTGCGTTAATTTTACTTTAGTTTCTGTTAATTGTGCGAGTGTCTCTTGCAATTTGGGTTTATTTTTTTCTGAATAAGCAGATTCTTGTGCCAAAAATGCTTCACAGGCCGTCTGAATATCAGTCAATCGTGCGATTTCTTTTTCTGCTTTGTCGATTTTCTGCTGAATCGGTTTGCTACGTTTGGCTTTTTCCTGACGGATTTGTGCTTCGATACGCTTGGTATCCTTACGGCTTTGGCTTTGAGCAGAAGCGGCGGGGGTTGCTGCGGCGTTTTCTTGTGCCAATCGCCATTGACGGTAGTCGTTCAAATCGCCGTCGAAGTTGTTCAGACGGCCTTTGTCGATAAGGAGGAAGTTGTCGGTAGTCGCTTCAAGCAGGCTGCGGTCGTGCGAAACGACAATCAATGCACCTTGGAAACTTTGCAGAGCAAGTGTCAGGGCGTGGCGCATATCCAAGTCTAGGTGGTTGGTCGGTTCGTCAAGCAGCAGCAGATTAGGTTTTTGCCAGATAATCATGGCAAGGGTAAGCCGAGCTTTTTCCCCGCCGGAGAACGGCTCGGTCTTTTGAACCGCCATATCGCCGACAAAGTTGAAACCGCCTAAAAAGTTGCGGATTTCCTGTTCGCGGACTTCGGGTGAAAGCTGTTGGATATGCCAAACTGGACTTTGGTCGGCGCGCAAAGTATCCAGTTGATGTTGGGCAAAATAGCCGATATTGAGCTTTTCGGAGCGGACGATGCTGCCGGAAAGTAAATCGATTTTTCCTGCCAATGCTTTGATAAATGTAGATTTACCGCTGCCGTTAACGCCCAGCAGGCCGTAACGTGCCCCGCTTTCCAGAGACAAGGTGATATCGTGCAAAACGGTATTGTCGCCATAACCTAAGTCGGCATGGTCGAGTTTCAATAATGGATTGGGCAGGTGGGTCGGATTGGCAAACTCAAAGGAAAACTCGCTATCCAAATGCGCAGGAGCGATGCGCTCGAGTTTGGCTAATGCCTTCATGCGGCTTTGAGCTTGTACGGCCTTTGTGGCTTTGGCTTTAAAACGGTCGATAAAGGATTGCAGATGTTTGATTTGTGTCTGCTGTTTGACGTAAGCGGCTTGTTGTTGCGCCAGACGTTGGGCGCGTTCGGCTTGGTAGAAATCGTAATTGCCGCCGTATTGGGTCAGTTTTTGTTGCGACAGTTCGATGGTGTGAGTTGTGGTGGCATTCAAGAAGTCGCGGTCATGGGAGATGATGATTTGCGTACAGGGTAGGGAAGCGAGATGGTTTTCCAGCCACAACACGGTTTCTAAATCCAAGTGGTTGGTCGGTTCGTCCAAAAGCAGTAAATCAGCACGACAAATCAGCGCTTGGGCAAGGTTGAGGCGCATGCGCCAGCCGCCGGAGAAGGATTTGACGGGGCGGGTATGTTCTTCTTGTGAGAAACCCAAGCCATTAAGCAGTTTGGCGGCGCGTGCCGGAGCAGTGTAGGCATCGATTTCTTCAAGTTTGGCGTGATATTCGGCTTGCTTCATGCCGTCGTTTTGTGCTTCTGCTTGGACCAAGGCCGTCTGAAAAGCCTGCAATTCGGCATCGCCTTGCAAAACGTAGTCTAAAGCGGAAATATCTAAATCAGGCGTTTCTTGAGAGACGGAAGCCAGACGCCATGTTTTGGGAATAAGGATTTCGCCGCCATCTTGAGTGATTTCACCTTTTATCAGCGCAAACAGGCTGGATTTTCCCGTACCGTTTTTACCGATTAAACCAACGCGTTGACCGGGGTTGATTACGGCATCGGCTTTATCGAGCAGGACTTTCAAACCGCGTTGCAGGGTGAGTTTTTTAATTTCTATCATGATGGCAGGCAAGGGGATAAGTAAAACGAAAGGCGTTATTTTACCTGAAAAGATATATAAAAGGCCGTCTGAACAAGTATGAAGACGAAATCAACTATTTCTATTTCACTTATTCAGACGGCCTTTATGAAATGACGGTCGGAAATGCTTTCAAATTGTCTGTCGTTTCAATTAAATTTGAAGATCGGCATTGTCTGCACGGATTTGGCGCAGGAATTTTTGTGTCCGCTCATGTTTGGGATGATTGAACAAATCTTGCGGGCTGCCTTGTTCGACAATAACGCCGCCATCCATCACGACGACGGTGGTTGCCACTTCCAAGGCAAATTTGATTTCATGCGTAACGACAACCATGGTCCAGCCTTCTTGTGCCAACTCCTTCATGGTATCCAAAACATCTTGCACCAATTCAGGGTCAAGCGCGGAAGTCGGTTCGTCAAACAGCATCAATTCAGGCTGAATTGCCAATGCTCGGGCAATGCCGACGCGCTGCTGTTGACCGCCGGAAAGCTGGTAGGGGTAGAGGTCAATCTTATCGCCCAAACCGACTTTTTTAAGCAATTTGACAGCCTCTTCACGCGCTTTGGCGACAGGCTTGCCTTGTACGGCAACCGGCCCTTCCATAACGTTTTCCAACGCAGTTTTGTGCGGAAAGAGGTTGTATTGTTGGAACACCATGCCGGACTTGCGGCGCAGTGCCAAAATATCGTGTTTGCTTGGTTTTTTGGAAAAATCGATGCTTAACGGCTGCGCATTGTCAAACTCGATCTGACCTTGTTCTGGCATTTCCAAAGCATTTAAACAGCGTAAAAACGTGGTTTTGCCTGAGCCGGAAGGGCCTAGGATAACCACCACTTGTCCTTTGCCGACATCCAAATCGATGCCGCGCAAAATGGTATTTTCGCCAAAGGTCTTATGGATATTGCGGATTTTAATCATGACAACTCCTTATTTGGCGACATAGCGGTCGAAACGTTTTTCCAAACGCGCCTGAATCAAAAACAGCACTTTGCAGAAACACCAATAAACCAATGCGGCTTCGATATAGACCGGTAAAAAGTCATAAGTACGGTTTGCTGTCTCTTGGGCAACACGGAAAAGCTCGGTTACCGTTACCACGGCGGCAAGCGAGGTGTTTTTGAACAAGCCGATAAACTCGTTGCTCAAAGGCGGTACGGCAACGCGGAATGCCTGCGGTGCGACAATGCGGCGGAAAGTCTGCATATAGGTCATACCGATGGAGAAACCTGCTTCCCATTGTCCTTTAGGTACGGACAAAATTGCCGCGCGTATGGTTTCGGAAGCGTATGCGCCGACATTGAGCGAAAAGCCGATGATGGCGGCAGGAATCGGGTCGATATAGATGCCGACGGAAGGCAAACCATAGAATACGATGACCAACTGCACCAAAAGCGGCGTACCGCGAATGATGGAAATATAAAATTCAACCAGCTTCAGCAAGCATTTTTGGAAAATGCCGACGGAGGGCATAATTCGCACCAAAGCAACGGCTACGGCAATAATCATGCCGATAACGAAAGAAGCGATCGCCAAAGGCAAAGATACTGCGAAGCCGGCTTTGACCATAGGCCAAAACGCGCTGATGAGCATATCAGCGCGTGTTTCCGTCATAAACGGCAGAGAGGCAAGGAAATTATTTAACACTGATGTCTTTTCCGAAGAATTGTTCGCCCAGTTTTTTCAGCGTGCCGTCGGCTTTCAGTTCAGTCATGGCTGTGCTGAATTTGGCCAATGCTTCATCATTGCCTTTATTGACAATTAAGCCGGAGCCGACTTTTTCGTCAGCAGGGGCAGACCAAACGATTTGTACGCCGGCATTTGGGTTTTTCTTCAGGTAATCCAATACCGCCAATTCGTCGTTCAGGGTTGCGTCGGCACGTTTTTGTTCAATCAGGGTCAGAGATTGCGCCAAACCATCTACCGGTACGAGTTCTGCGCCTGCAGCTTTGGCTTTTTCGCCATAGTTGCTGGTCAGGGATTGTGCAGTTTTCACGCCTTTGATGTCGTCAATAGATTTGATGTTGCTGTCTTTGCGGGCAACCAATACGGCACCGCTCCAGCTGTAAGGCTCGGATTTGTCAAAAGTCGCTTGACGCTCAGGGCTGGTCAGGCCGACTTGGTTGGCGACTACGTCAAAACGGCCGGCTTTCAAACCTGCCATCATGGAGTCCCATTGTGTTTCTTTAAATTCAACTTTGATGCCCAGTTTGTCGGCAACTGCACGGGTTACTTCGACATCGTAGCCGGTCAATTTGCCGTCTTTGTCGTGGTAGGTGAATGGTGCGTAAGTACCTTCCGTTCCGACAGTGATGGTACCTTTGTTGTTGATACGCTCAATCAGTGAACCGGAGGCCGCACCGGATTGTGCCAGAGCAGAAGAAGCCGAGTTGCTGCCTTCTCCGCCGCAAGCAGCCAAAACTACTGCAGCGATGCTGCCAAGTACGAATTTTTTCAACATGGATTTTTACTCCTGACTTTAAGTGTGTCATTTGGTATTAAAGCGTGCATTCTAAGCGAAACTGCCCAAAATACAAAATACATCTTATGCCTTAAAAGGCCGTCTGAACGCTGATTTGTTCAGACGGCCTTGAATGATGTATAAAAAATTCAGCTTATGCAATTTCAAGCCACATGACTTGATAGGGTTGCAGTACCAAGTCCTGATTCAGAGAAACGGTTTGACCGCTGATCAAATCGTGCGCTTTAAACGGCATGGCCTGCAGGGTGTGCGCACTGATGGTTTGCGCATGTTCGCTGAAGTTGCCGAATGCTAAAAGCGCGTTGTTGCGCATATAGCCGATGATGTGTTTGTTGTTGGTGTTGAAGGTGACCAATCTGCCGCCATTAAAGCGCGGATTGCTTTGGCGGATGGAGATCATATGGCGCAAACCTTGGAAGATTTGACCGGCAGTAGTCGAGCTGTCATGGCGTTGGTTATACAACTCCTCATTGTAACGAGGACGGTGTGCCCAGCGGCTGTCGTCGCTCTTATTGCTGTCTTGCGACCAGTCGTCGTCATTGAGCGTACCCACTTCGTCGCCTAGGTAAATCAGTGGCAGGCCGCCAGTACTCAAAGCAATGCTGTACAAGAGTTTGATGCGGTCAACGGCATGCGGATCGTTTTGAGCCAAGCCGACCAATGCCGCGGCTGTACCGCTGACACGGCAGTCGCCTGTGTTGGGGTTGTATTGGAACGGTACACCGCGTGCGAAGCTGCCGTCAAAATGGTTGACGAAGAAGCGGTTGAGGAATTGGCGGTGGTCGTAGCCGTGGATGCCGAATTGTGAGGCGTCTTCGTCGGCGAACGTCCAGCCGATATCGTCATGGCTGCGGACGTAGTTAACCCATGCAGTATGGTCGGGCAGGTTGTGGCGGTAGGTCAGTGCTTGATGGAGCAGGTTGACTTCGCGTGTGGCAAGCGTGTTCCACAACAATGCCATTTGCAGAGGGTTGTAGCCGATTTGGCATTCGTCTTGGCTGATGTATTGGACAACTTGGTCAGGGTGGACGATGGCTTCGGATTTGAAGAACACGGCTGGCGCTGCGATACGCATTACAGAGTTAAACGCGCGAATCAGAGCGTGTGCCTGAGGCAGGTTTTCGCAGCTTGTGCCCATTTGCTTCCAAATAAAGGCAACGGCGTCCATGCGCAGAATATCAACGCCCAAGTTGGCAAGGAACATCATTTCGCCCGCCATGGCGCGGAACACCCAAGGATTGCTGTAATTTAAGTCCCATTGGAAGGAGTTGAACGTCGTCCATACCCAGCGTCCGTCTTCCAGTTGGGAAAAGCCGCCCGGGTGTTGGTCGGGGAAGATTTCACGCAGGGTGCGGTCGTATTGGTCGGGCATCCAGCGGTCGGGGAAGATGTAGTAGAAGTTGTCGTAGAGCGGATCACCGGCGGCGCAGCCTTTTGCCCATTCGTGTTCGTTGGAAGTATGATTGAAGATGAAATCGACAACGGCGGAAATGCCTGCTTCGTGCAGGGCGGCAATGACATCGCGCAAGTCGTCTATTGTACCCAGTGCCGGATTGACATCGCGGTAGCTGCTGACTGCATAGCCGCCGTCGCTTTTGCCTTCAGGGCATTTAAACAGGGGCATCAGGTGCAGATAGGTTAGGCCCAACTCTTGGAAATAAGGGATTTTGGCTTTCAAGCCTTGCAGATCGCCTGCGAACAAATCGACGTAGCACACGCCGCCAACCTGTTTGTTGGATAAAATCCAGTCAGGATCGTTTTCGCGCGCAATATCGATGTCTTTTAAGGATGAGTTGCGTTGGGAATAGCTTTGCCATGCTTGGGCAATCAGTTGCTCCAGCATGGGGAGGACGGCTTCGTTGTTGTTGTAAACATTGTCCAGCTCGTGCATCAGTTTTGGAAAGTGTTCCTCAAGTCGTCTGTCAAACTGTTTCCAGTCTTCAGATGTCTCGATGCTTGCACGCTGTTCGGGGGTATAAATCGATAGGGTGCGTTCTTTAAGGTGATGCAAGGTCAAATCAACCTGTTGAGTCTGGGTCAACATAATGACTACTCCGAAGTTAAGGTGAAATTGTTTTGAAGCTTGGTTTCACTTCTTTTGCAAATCCATGCCGATTGTGGGCGGCTAAGACTGTAATTTTGCGTCAAGAAATTTTCTCAATAATACTGGAAGTGCTTGAGTGTGCATAGGGTTTTCAAGGTTAAGGAAGAGGTTTTTTCAAGTGTTTGATTTTGATTAAAAGTAGGGTTGAGTATATGGAAGTGGCCTTTTGACGAACTTATCTTTCAGACGGCCTGAGTCTTGTGAGAAAAACTTTTATTTTTATTATGTTAAATATATTTTTATTCCAATGTGGCCGTTTGAAACATATGTAAAGCATAGCGGATTGCTTGTTTCGTCTAAAAACGCGTCATAGCGATTAAATTCATGACTTCTGATGTAAATCAAAATTCTAGAAAGAGGCAGTTATTCTGTTTTAAATAGAGAGGGAATGTACGAATTTCATTCATTAAAAAATGAATCCATCAGTTTTCTTATTGATAGTGGTTATTATGTAGATTATCAAGTTAATAAGGAAAAGGTGTTTGTTTGGTTTGTCATGCTTTTTTAATATTATTTTTTAAAATTAGACTTGACCCATTACAAGCAATTACTTAAAGTATCCATCTTATTTTTACACAAGAAAACGGGTTGTCCCGTTACAAAAAAATGAGTGCAATCAAACCACCACAAATCACCGTATTCGACAGCAAGCCAACTGATGCTTATTTCTTCGGTACTTGCGTTCTCGACCTTTTTATGCCAGAAGCAGGCATGGATGCCATCACTTTAATCGAACAACAGGGTATCCGTATCCATTATCCGATGGAACAAAGCTGCTGCGGCCAACCGGCCTATTCGTCAGGTCATCCTAAAGAAGCCTTTGATGTTGCCAAAGCGCAACTGGATTTATTCCCTGAAAATTGGCCGATTGTCGTGCCTTCCGGTTCTTGCGGCGGCATGATGAAACACCACTGGCCGACTTTGTTTAAAGGTACCGAGTACGAACAAAAAGCCATTGATTGCGCCAACCGTATCATTGAATTTACCCACTTCCTGCTGGCGATTGGTTACAAACCTGAAGATAAAGGTGAGCCGGTTAAAGTGGCTGTCCATACTTCCTGCGCGGCGCGTCGTGAGATGAATGTCCATGTGTCAGGCTGGCAGCTGATTGACGGCATGGAAAATGTTGAACGTATCGTTCACGACCATGAAAGCGAGTGCTGCGGTTTTGGCGGTACATTCTCTGTGAAACAAGCCGATATTTCCGGTGCGATGGTAACCGACAAAGTCGCAGCCTTAAAAGAAACAGGCGCAACTGAAATCATCAGCGCG
Source organism: Neisseria sp. HMSC073G10 (assembly GCF_001812605.1). Lineage (NCBI taxonomy): Bacteria > Pseudomonadati > Pseudomonadota > Betaproteobacteria > Neisseriales > Neisseriaceae > Neisseria > Neisseria sp. HMSC073G10. The sequence continues at coordinate 512,058 of NZ_KV809536.1, forward strand.
GATTGCGGCTGCATGATGAATATCGGCGGCAAAATTGCCAAAGACGAACCCAATATGCCACGTCCGAAACATATTGCATCTTTCCTATTGGAACGTACCGGAGGTAAAGCATGAGCGCGCGCGAAAATATTTTAGCGAAATTGAAAAAAGCCGATGCCTTGCCGATGGAAGAACCGCCGGTTTTCGATTATTACCGTGAAATGGGTGTTTCTTGGGCAAACGATGTCGAGCGTTTGAAACATTGGGCGGCTGCCATGCGTGCCGTCAAAACGGAAATCTATTGGGTTACTAAATCTAACTGGCCGCAAGTATTCCGCCAAGCAGCCGAAGGCAAAGGCTTGAAAAACATTCTGCTTCCCTTGGAAACAGAACATGGTCAGCTGGCTCGTGCAGCTTTGGCCGATACCAATATTGAAGTGCGTGGTTTTGAGCGAAAAATCGACGACTGGAAAAACGAATTCTTTACCGATATTGAGGCTGGTTTTAGCGGCTCTAAATGCGGTATTGCCCGTACCGGTACGATTATGCTGGAGTCCAGCCCTGTCGAGCCGCGCAGCCTGAGTTTGGTGCCGCCTGTGCATTTTTGCCTGTTTGACACCAGCAAAATGTACAACGAATTCCATAATGCTGTTGAAGGCGAAAAACTGGTAGAAAAAGGCATGCCTACCAACGTTATTTTGATTTCCGGCCCGTCTAAGACTGCCGATATTCAATTGACTTTGGCCTATGGTGCACACGGCCCGCGCGATTTAGTGGTTTTGGCCGTTCTGCCTGATCACATTTCCCCTGCCGATTTGGAGGAAAAAGCATGAGTTCCCAAACCATTAAATTCCATATGAAGCCGGAAACGTTCAAGCAAAACGCTGCGATTTCTTTGCAAGACAAGCCTCTGCGTAAAAGCTTGCGCACGGCGATGGATATGTTGATGACCAAGCGCAAAGCCGTTTTGACAGATGAAGAAGAGCTGCAAAGCCTGCGTGACTTGTGTGAACATGTCCGTCAACGTTCGTTGTCCAAATTGCCTGCATTATTGGAACAGTTGGAAGAAAACCTGACCAAGTTGGGCGTTAAAGTCCACTGGGCGGAAACACCTGCCGAAGCCTGCCAAATCATTCACAACATCATTACCGATAAAAACGGTAAGCTGATGGTGAAAGGCAAATCTATGGTCAGCGAAGAGATTGAGCTGAACCATTATCTGCAAGATCAAGGCATTAAAGCGATTGAGAGCGACTTGGGCGAGTTTATCGTTCAAATGGCCGGTGAGAAACCAACCCATATCGTGATGCCTGCCATTCACAAGACCAAAGAGCAGGTTAGCGAGCTTTTCCATCAAAACCTCGGCACTCCATTAACAGATGATGTAGACCAGCTGACCGGATTTGCGCGTAAAGCATTGCGCGATATTTACAGTACTGCCGATGTCGGTTTGAGCGGTGTGAACTTCGCCGTTGCGGAAACAGGCACTTTGTGTTTGGTCGAAAACGAAGGCAACGGCCGCTTGAGTACCACTGTACCGCCTGTGCATATTGCCGTTACCGGTATTGAAAAAGTGGTTGCGAAGCTGTCGGATGTTCCGCCTTTGTACAGCCTGTTGCCACGCTCCGCCATCGGTCAGAACATTACCACTTATTTCAATATGATTACCGGCCCTCGCCGTAGCGAAGAGCTGGACGGCCCTCAAGAAATGCACTTGGTACTGCTTGATAACGGCCGTAGCCAAGCTTATGCAGAAGATCAAATGCGCCGTACTTTGCAATGTATCCGTTGCGGTGCGTGTATGAACCACTGTCCGGTTTATACCCGTATCGGTGGCGCGGCTTACGGTACGACTTATCCCGGCCCGATTGGCGAGATTATCTCTCCGCACTTGTTGGGCTTGGATGCGACACGCGATCTGCCGACTGCGTGTACCATGTGCGGCGCCTGTGTTGAGGTTTGTCCGGTACGCATTCCGATTACCGAACAAATGCAACGTCTGCGTGTTGAAGCGCAACGTTCGCCAACCGAAACCGTTCCACATCCTATCCGTGGTCAAGGTGCATCGCATACTTTCGGCGAACAACTGGCATGGCGTACGTTTGACGGTATTTTCAGCGGCAGTAAAGCTTACCGTGCATTCGGTTGGACAGCCTCTAAATTCCGTGCATTGACACCAAGGAAACAGCTGGGTTGGACGGATAACCGTGTTCCGATGAAACCGGCTAAGAAAACGCTGCATCAAATGATGGCAGAGAAACTTCAGAAAGAAAAAGCATAAGGCTTGATAAATAAAACCTGAGGAATAAAAGGCCTCAGGTTTTATTTTTTATTGAATACTGCTGGTGTAGCATCGCTATTTGTAAAGGTATTTGATTTGATTATTGTATTTTGATTCTTTTGAATAAAAAGGCCGTCTGAAAGATTTTCAGACGGCCTTTATTACAGCCACAAGTTTTTGTCTAAGTCCTTAGAGCAATACTTTTTCTACACCGCCGTTATTGGCTTTTTTCACAAACTCATCCAGCCAGTTTTCGCCGAGGATGTGTTTCGCCATTTCAATGACTATGTAGTCGGCAGGCATATTGTTGTCGTCGGCATAGCGGCTTAAGCCTTGCAGGCAGGCTGGGCAGGAGGTGAGCATTTTGACAGGTTCGCCCTGCGGCAGCTCTTTGAGGTTTTTCTCAATTTCCTCTTGTTTGCGGAACTTGACCTGAGTGGCAATGTCTGGTCGTTTTACGGCAAACATACCGGACTCGCCGCAGCAGCGGTCGCTTAAGACGACTTTCTGTCCCATCAGGCTGCTGGCCATTTGGGTGGCGTTCATGGTTTTAATCGGTGTGTGGCAAGGGTCGTGGTATAGGTATTGCTGACCTTGTACGCCGTTTAGCTGCACCCCTTTTTCAAGCAGGTATTCGTGGATGTCGATGATACGGCAGCCTGGGAAGATTTCCTCAAAACGGTATTTTTCCAGTTGGTCGTAGCAGGTACCGCAACTGACGACGACGGTTTTAATGTCGAGGTAGTTGAGGGTGTTCGCCATACGGTGGAAAGCCACGCGGTTGTTGGTGCTCATTTCTTCGGCTTTAGCCTTATTGCCGCCTGCGTCTTGCGGATAGCCGCAACACATATAGCCCGGCGGCAGGACGGTTTGTACGCCGACATGCCAGAGCATGGCTTGAACGGCTAGTCCGATTTGGCTGAACAGGCGCTCAGAGCCGCAGCCGGGGAAGTAGAACACGGCTTCGGCATCTTCCGGAGAAGCCGGATTGCGGATGATAGGAATACTCTTGTCGTCTTCTATACCCAGCATGGAGCGTGGAGTTTTAGCAGGCACGCTTTTCGGCAAAGGACGGTTGATGAAGTGGATAACCTGTTCTTTGATTGAGGCGGTACCGACGGTGGCTTTCGGTTCGGCTTTTTGCTTTTTCGTGCCGATCGGAAGAAGCTTGCCGATTTTGTAGGCAAAGTTTTGCGCAGGGAAGCCGGTCTGTATCATGGCGGCACGAAGGGCTTTGATGGTTTTCGGGCCTGTGGCGTTCAAAAATGCCATGCCCATTGAAGCCGCAGGTGCAAAGCGTTTGTGACCGGAATCGGCAAGATAGTTGCGGACGGCTACGGTAACATCGCCAAAGTCGATATTGACAGGGCAAGGTTTAACGCAGCGGTGGCACACGGTGCAGTGGTCGCCGATGTCCATCAGTTCTTCAAAATGTTTAATGGAAACGCCGCGACGGGTTTGTTCTTCGTATAAGAAGGCTTCGGTCAGCAAGCCTACGCCGAGGATTTTGTTGCGTGGGCTGTACAGCAGGTTGGCACGCGGAACGTGAGTAGAGCAAACAGGTTTACATTTGCCGCAGCGCAGACAGTCTTTGACGGAATCGGCGATGGTGCCGAGGTCTGATTTTTCCATAATCAGCGATTCCGCGCCCAAAAGCTCGAAGGATGGTGTGTAGGCGTTGCGTAAGTCCGAGCCTTTCATCAGTTTGTGACGGTTGAAGGTGTGTTTCGGATCGACTTGGTTTTTGTAGTTCCAAAACGGCTGCAAATCTTCATCGGTCAGAAATTCGAGCTTGGTAATGCCGATGCCGTGTTCACCCGAAATTACGCCGCCGAGCGAGCGGGCGATTTTCATGATGCGTTCGACGGAACGGTAGGCCGTCTGAAGCATTTCGGCATCGTCTGAGTTAACCGGAATATTGGTGTGAACGTTACCGTCGCCGGCGTGCATATGCAGGGCGACGAAGACACGGCTGCGTACGGTTTTAGCGTGGATTTTGCCCAAGCCTTGGATAATTTTGGTATCGGTTTTGCCGCTGAAGATTTCAGAAAGCGGCTTCATTACGTCCGCTTTGACAGACACGCGCAGGCGGAAATCGCGGAAGGCAATAAAGCAGCTTTCATTGTCTTTGGCTTCAGGGGCTGCGTGGACTGCTGCGCCATAGCGAGCTTTATAGTCGGCAAGCGGCGCATCTAAGTTAGCAAGCAGCCATTCCCAACGCGCTTTGACAGCAGAAACATGGGCTAGGGCGTGTTTGCCGCGTTCGCCCAACAGTTCGGCGGTTGGCAGGTCCGTACCCATTTTGTCGATGGGGAGTTTGCCTGACAGATATTGCTCCAAGGCGGCACAGAGTTTGAGTTTGTTTTGGATAGAAAGCTCAATGTTGATGCGTTCGATGCCGTCTGAATACTCGCCGAGCCTTTCGAGTGGGATTACCACGTCTTCATTGATTTTAAAGGCGTTGGTATGTTTGGCGATGGCGGCGGTGCGGCTGCGGTCAAGCCAGAAGGTTTTGCGCGCTTCTGGAGATATGGCGATAAAGCCTTCTCCGTCACGGGCGCGGGCGAGTTCGCAGATGTGTTCGGCGGCTGCCTGCACGGCGGCTTCATCGTCGGAAACCACGTCTGCCAGCAAGACCATTTTAGGTCGGCCTTTGCCTGCCGCTTTGGTGGCATAACCGACGGCACGGACGTAACGCCAGTCTAAATGTTCCAAACCGGCCAGTCGTACGCTTTCATGGGCAAGCAAGAAGTCGCGGATTTCGACGATGGACGGCGTGGCAGTGGCGACCGTACCGAAAAACTCCATACACACGGTGCGCGTGTATTTCGGCATTTTATGCAATACGAAGGCGACGCTGGTGATGATGCCGTCTGTGCCTTCTTTCTGCACGCCGGGCAGGCCGCTTAAGAATTTGTCGGTAACGTCTTTGCCCAAACCGACTTTGCGGAATTTGTGGCCAGGGATTTCCAAGCGTTCGGTTTTAACGATATTGAGACCGTCTGAATCCAGCGTATGTACGTCAAATATGGCGGTTTCTTCATCGTGGATTTTGCCGAAATTGTGGCGCACGCGTTCGATACGCAACCATTCGCCTTGAGGGTTAACCATGTTCCAGTAGGCGAGGTTGTCCAAGGCAGTACCCCACAGCACGGCTTTTTTACCGCCTGCATTCATCGCCACATTACCGCCTACGCAAGACGCATCGGCGGAGGTCGGATCAACGGCGAACACCAAACCTGCCTGATGCGCGGTTTCTTCCACTCGTCGGGTTACCACGCCTGCGCCGCAATGGATAATCGGATGTCTGCCGTCCAAGCCTGCCAGCTCAACGTATTCGACGCCGCGATGCTTGTCGAGTTTTTCGGTATTGATGACTGCGCTGTTTGCGTCCAAAGGTACTGCGCCGCCGGTATAACCCGTACCGCCGCCGCGTGGGATAATGACCAAGTCCAACTCAATTAAGGCGCGCACCAAAGGCGCGATCTCTGCCTCGGTATCAGGATTGACGACGACAAACGGATACTCCACGCGCCAGTCGGTCGCATCAGTAACGTGCGTTACCCGCGCCAGCCCGTCGAACATAATATTGTGCGGCTTGGTGATTTTGCTTAAACGTTCCAAAATCTGATGGCGTTTTTGGATGGTTTCATCAAAACTGCTATCAAAACGTTCGACTGCTTTTTCTGCTGCGGCAACCAAGACATCCACTTGCTGATTGTCGTCGCGGCGCTTGCGGATTTCGTTTAAACGGTGGCGCATTTCCCGCACCAGCGCGGCGCGGCGTTTCGGGTGCTCCAACAAGTCATCGACCAGATACGGATTGCGCACGACCACCCAAATATCGCCCAATACTTCAAACAGCATTCGTGCCGAACGTCCTGTTTTGCGTTGACCGCGCAGGTCTTGCAGGATTTGCCACGCTTCGTCGCCCAACAGTCGGATGACGATTTCGCGGTCGGTATAAGAAGTATAGTTATAGGGAATTTCTCGAATACGCTGAGGGGCAGTAGTCGTGGTCATGGTTGTGTTCCGTTGATGGATGTGTTTTTATATTAAAGGCCGTCTGAAAAATGCAATTTCTTCTTGATGGCGTAAAGTGTTAATGTAGTGTAATTTTCGATATTTTTCAACGGAAAAGACGATAAACATTTCAATGGGAATGATTTGCAACTAGGCAATATTGTTTACAATCTTGTCGTGTAAATGGTTTTCAGACGGCCTGAGAGATTTTATCGCTTGAGTTTTTCTGTAAAACCGCTATAATGCGTTTCTTCTATGGCGGGTCTCCCCGCATGGTAATTCGGAACACCGGGTCAGGGGCGGAAGCCAGCAGCCCACTCTGATGAGCCAGTGCCGGGGGTTCGGCTCGCCACCTTATTCAAAAATGCCGGAGATGGTTAAGTCTCCGGCATTTTTCATTGTATAAAGCGTAATAAAAAGGCCGTCTGAAATCTCATTTTCAGACGGCCTTTGAGTTTATGAGCCAGCTATTTATGCTTCTTCTGATTTTGTATTGGGCAAAACGCAGTTCAGGATAATGGCCAATACGGCGCACAAACCTACACCGGCGAAGCTCAAAGTACCTACTTTGATAATCATGCCGCCGATACCGGTCGTCAATACGGAGCTGACGATAACCAGATTTTTCGGCTGCATCAAATCTACTTTCGCATCAATCAATGTTTTGATGCCCAAAGAGGCGATTGTACCGAACAGCAGCAACATAATGCCGCCCATAACCGGCATAGGAATCGAAGCCAAAAACGCGTTGAACTTACCGAAAAACGCCATAAAAATAGCAAAAATTGCCGCCCAAGTCATGATGACGGGGTTGCTGTTTTTGGTAATCATCACCGCGCCGGTCACTTCGCCGTAAGTGGTCACAGGAGGGCCTCCAATCAAACCGGCTACGCACACGCCTAAGCCGTCGCCGGCAAGGGTTTTGTCCAAGCCTGGGTCTTGAGTGTAGTTTTTACCGGTTACATTACCGATGGCCATAATGCCGCCGATGTGTTCGATGGCAGGGGCGATGGCGACGGGCAACATAAACAAGGCAGCCTGCCAGTTGACTTGAGGCGTTTCAAAATGAGGGACGGCAAACCAAGGAGCGTTGATGATGGCGCTGGTATCGACCAAGCCCATGATCAAAGCCAACACATAACCGGAAGCCACGCCGATCAAAATCGGAATCAGCTTCATCATTTTGCTGCCGAAGACAGAAACAATGACGGTTACCGCAAAGGTAAAGCCGGACAGAATCAGCGAGTCGATATAGTCGATGACCTGTTTTCCATCTGCCTGACCCATGGCCATGCTGCTGGCTGCAGCGGCCACGGACAAGCCGATTACCATAATCACCGGACCGATAACCACAGGCGGCAACAGCTTGTGTACCGCATCCAGACCACGCCATCTGATCAGCGCGGCAAAGACAAAGTACATGAAACCCGCCGCAAACAGACCAAACATGGTAGAAGGCAGGCCCCATTCGCCGATGGAGTAGATAATCGGTGCAATAAAGGCAAAAGAAGAGCCGAGGAAAATCGGCACTTTACGTTTGGTAACCAATTGGAACAATAAAGTGCCCAAGCCTGCGCCCAATAATGCCAAAGCCGGGTTCAGGCCCGTCAGAAGCGGCACAAGCACCATGGCACCGAATGCGACAAACAAAATCTGCGCACCGGCTACCGCCGTTTTAAGCTGATTCATAAAAGCTCCGAAGAAAATTCAAACGGCGCAGATTATACTGATTTATCCTAGTCATGAACATTTATTTACAAAAGGCCTTCTGAACAAATGTAACGATGACACCTGTTCAGACGGCCTTGTTCAATAGCGGATGGTTAATAACTTATCAAAATCGATTAGGAAAATTTTCAGCCGCGTGTTTCGCGCCAAACCAAATAATCGCGCAGGGGCGGCATGGGCGGATTGATGCAGTGCGGACAGATACCGGTTGTGTCTTCATCGTCGCTGTCGATATGGTAGTCGTTTGGATCGAAGCGCACCTGCTGCATCACAGCTTGCGCCAATGCTTGTTCCTGTACGACATCAAATTCAAATTTTTCCAAAATCTCATTCAATAGGCAGATTTCGCCGTCGCTGAAAGATTCGCTGTGTTTGACAATGAGGCGTTGATAATCTTCATTGCTGATTTTTTTGTGAAGTAAATCGGTCTGGATGGTCATGATTTTATTGTTGAAATAAGATGGTCAAGATGCGGATTATAGCAGATATTGTGGTGGCTGTTTCAAAGCTTGTCTATACCATCAAACGCCTTCAACTTCGCTTCAGCCGCCTCTTTGGCTTCGCGGTGCTGCTTGGCTTCGGCATTCAGGCCGCTGATTTTCTGCATCGCGGCAGGCGCGTCAAACGGGATTTCCTTCCCGTCGTCATGCACATATACCGGCTTGCCGTCGGATACCACCACATGACCGTTTTCATCCAATTTCAATTTCATGTTTCAAAACTCCGTAAAAAAAGCGGCATCCGCCGCAAAACGCCCCGTTTTTCCAAACAAAGGGCAATAAAAATGCCGTCTGAAACCAAGTTCAGACGGCATCAAGCCATCAAATCAAACCCTGCCGCCTCATCATCCGATAAGCCTCATCCACATCATCGGTTTGCAGATAAATATCAACAACCCGCTTCAACTGCTCTTTATCATAATCATACGGCTGCATATCATCCCGAAACTCCACAGGACAATAACTGTCGACAGCCAAACTCAAAGACTGTTCGATATAGGGAACAGGCACACGCACGTCATCCGGCTTGCTACTGTTGGCAATCCAATCGTCCATAAACCGGTTGTAAAACGTTTCGGCATCCGTTTTCCCGTCGAAGAAATCTTGCGCCATCTTGGAAAAAACCGTTCTTTTCATTGCAGATAATCCGTATTCAAATAATGCTCGCGCTGTTTTCCACTTATCTTCATTGCCGTTTCAAACCTATTGTCTTTATCAAAAACGACAGCAATATCGGTTTGCCCATTATAAAACACTTTTGAGCCTTCCAAACGGTATCGCCCTTTTAAAACAGTCTGTTCATCATTCAAATGGGAAACAACCGCCTCTTGAATAGCCTCCTATTTTTTCAGCCTGATATGCTTTTTGCAACGGTGTAATTTGTGCCAAGCGGGCATGATCAATTTGTTCGGCAATTAAATGGGATTTTCCTTGTGCGCGGCACTCGGCGGCAATTTTGCCTGCATCTACTTGGTTGGCGGCCTCAAGTAAGGCCAGCCAGTGTTCGCGTTGCGGATAGGGGGTATCTTCAAGATTCAGACGGCCTTGTTTGTCGGCCACGCAAACGTTTAAGGCCGTCTGAAAACGTTCGGGGCGGCGGAATGCGTCGGTTTTTTTCAAAACATTCAAAATGGTTTTGCTTTTGAACTGCCCGACTTGATGGAGCATGATGTGCCAGCGACAGACAAGTTCGGCAAGCTCGGCGCAGTGTTTGGGCGCACGCAGGCGTTGATTGACTTCGCGGACGGGTTCGACGCCGTTGACGTCGTGTCCGTAGTGTTTCGGCAGTATATCGGCCGGTGTTTTTGCCTTGCCCAAGTCGTGCAATAAGGCGGCATAGCGTTCGGCGAGGGACAGGTTCATCTCGGCGGCTCGTTGTACAACCATCAGCGTATGAATACCGCTGTCGATTTCAGGATGATAGTCGGCGCGTTGCGGTACGCCGAACAGGGCATCAAGCTCGGGCAGTAAGACTTTGAGTGCGCCGCATTCGCGCAAAACTTCAATCATTCGGCGCGGATTTTTTTCCATCAAGCCTTTGGCCAATTCTTGCCAGACGCGTTCGGCAACCAAGGCATCCGCTTCGCCGTTTTCTACCATTTGCCGCATCAGCGACAGGGTTTCAGCGGCAATTTGAAAACCATAACGCGCGGCAAAACGGGCGATACGCAAAATCCGCACGGGGTCTTCGGCAAAGGCAGGCGAAACGTGGCGCAGGATGCCGGCCGCCAAATCTTGTTGTCCGCCAAAAGGATCGATGATTGTGCCGTCTGAATCCTGAGCCATGGCATTGATGGTCAGGTCGCGGCGCATCAGGTCTTGTTCCAGCGTAACGTCTTTATCGGCATGAAAGCTGAATCCGGCATAGCCTTTGGCGGTTTTACGTTCGGTACGGGCGAGGGCGTATTCTTCGTGGCTCTCAGGATGGAGAAAGACGGGAAAATCCTTGCCGACGGGTTGATAGCCTTGAGCCAACATGGCTTGCGCATCTGCACCGACGACTACCCAATCGCGGTCTTTGACGGGCAGGCCTAACAGATGGTCGCGGACTGCGCCGCCGACAAGATAGGTTTTGATGGTTTGTGTATTCATATAAAAATCGAACGATATAAAAAGGCCGTCTGAAAAGCCGTATTGGGTTTTCAGACGGCCTGAGTCAGAACGCTATTATGACGCTTTAGGCTTGTTGCCGTCGATGATTTTCAAACCGGCGGAGACCAAGCTGCCGATGTCGGCAACGTTGGCAGGCATAATCAGCGTGTTGCTTTCTTTAGCCAAATTGCTGAAGGCGGCAACGTATTGCTCGGCAACTTTCAGGTTAACGGCTTCAGCACCGCCCTCGGAGCGGACAGCCTCAGCAATTTTGCGGATGGCGTCGGCGTTCGCTTCTGCCACCAGGCGCAGGGCTTCGGCTTCACCTTGTGCGCGGTTGATGCGGGCGATTTTTTCACCGTTTGACGCATTGATGGCGGCTTGCGCTTCACCTTCGGATTGTTGGATTTCTGCTTCGCGCTGACCGCTGGCAAGGTTGATCTGCTCGATTTTACGGCCTTCGGATTCGGCAATGCGCGCGCGTTTTTCACGTTCGGCGGTAATTTGAGCCTGCATGGAGCGCAGAATTTCTTGCGGCGGAACCAAGTCTTTGATTTCGTAACGCAAGACTTTCACACCCCATGCGCCTGCCGCTTCGTCCAAAGCAGCAACAACAATGCTGTTGATTTCGTCGCGTTCTTCAAAGGTTTTATCCAATTCCATGCGGCCGATGACAGATCGCAAAGTTGTCTGCGCAAGCTGGGTAATCGCCATGATGTAGTTGCTGGAACCATATGAAGCGAGTTTAGGATCGGTAACTTGGAAGTAGATGATGCCGTCCACAGTCAGCTGAGTGTTGTCGCGGGTAATACAGACTTGGCTGGGAACATCCAAAGGAACTTCTTTCAGCGAGTGACGATAGGCGACACGGTCGATAAATGGGATCAGGATGTTCAGACCTGCCGTTAGTGCTTTGTGAAAACGGCCTAATCGTTCAACCACATAAACTTCCTGCTGCGGCACAACGATAAAGGATTTGAAACCAAAAACAACAACGACGATGAGGATGAGGACGGGGAGACTGAGCAGAAATTCCATAATGTTTCCTTATGATGATGGTTGGGAGAGTGTGCGGATAATCAGCAGATTGCCGTTTTTGGCGGTAATGACTGCGCTTGAGGCCGTCTGAAAAGTATCTTGAGGCCGTTCGGCTTGTGCCTGCCAATGTGTGCCGCGGTAGGCAACTTCGTAAATATTGTCATGCAGGTGGCGTAGGATGCGGACGTTTTGCCCAATATCCAAATCATCGTTGAGCGCTTGGGGAGCCAAGCGGTTTTTTAGACGGCCGTGTACCAGCCAGATACCGAGTGCGCTGATGATGGCTGCGGTCAAAACGGCGGCAGAAAAGTGACCGCTTAATCCGTACATGATTCCGGCAGCGGCCAGCGCTACGCTGACCACCAAAAGATAAACCGTTCCGATAAACAATTCGACAATCAGAACAACGGCGGCGGCAACAAACCATATCGTCATGCGGCATATCCTTTTAATAATCTTTTGATAATCCTTATCATAATGGCAAGAGCTTAAAATGAAAAGGCTAAGGCTGAAAATTATTTCAGTTATAATAAGTCCATTCAAATACGGAGCGGCAAATAATGCAGACTTGGCACGAGGCGATTGGTGTGGAAAAAGAAAAGGCGTATTTCCAAACGATTTTGGAGAAGGTGCGCCATGAAAGGCAGGCGGGGATAACCGTTTATCCGCCCGAGCGCGATGTATTCAATGCCTTTCGGATGACTGAATTCGGAAATGTAAAAGTAGTGATTTTGGGGCAAGATCCGTATCACGGTGCGGGTCAGGCGCATGGTTTGGCGTTTTCCGTCCAGCCTGAAATTACGGTGCCGCCGTCGCTGGTCAATATTTATAAAGAGCTGGCGACGGATATTGAAGGATTCCAGATTCCTCAACACGGCTATTTGCAGCATTGGGCGGAACAGGGCGTATTGCTGTTGAACACGGTGTTGACTGTCCGTGCCGGATCGGCGCATTCCCATGCGACTTTTGGTTGGGAGGCGTTTACCGATGAAGTCATCCGACAATTGGATAAGGAACGCGAACATTTAGTCTTTATGCTGTGGGGCAGCCATGCGCAGAAGAAAGGTGCGTTTATCGACCGCAGCCGCCATTTGGTGCTGACCGCGCCGCATCCTTCGCCCTTGTCGGCGTATCGTGGCTTTTTCGGCTGCAAACATTTTTCGCAGGCAAACGCTTATTTGCAGGCGCATGGTTTAGAGCCGATTGATTGGCAGGTTTGAATAAGATGAAAGGCCGTCTGAAAGCAGATTTTCAGACGGCCTTATGATTTAGTCTCAAATCGAATATTCAATTAGTTCGTTTTGAGAAAAGACATAAACCTGTTTCGGAATCAGCTTCAATTCTTTGCCTTCGGCGATTTGGTAACGCGCGGCATCGCTGCCAGCCAGCGTGATATGTACGTCCTGTTTGTCGTGTTTTACCAGAATATGCGTCAATGCGCCGACGGCGTGGATTTTTTCGATTTTGGCACGAATCATCGGTGTTTCGTTTTCGGCGGCAAGCTGCCATTCGTGCGGACGAATATAACCGATGGCGGTTTGCTCCTGCCATTTGTAGTGCGCGTCCAATTTCCACGCGAAGCCGTTGTAGTGCCAGATGCCTTTTTCGATTCTGCCTTCAAAAGCATCGGTTTCGCCTAAGAACTCGGTAACGAAGGCGTTTTCGGGTTTGCGGTAAATGGCTTCGGCGCTGCCGGTTTGTTCGATTTTGCCGTGGTTCATGACGACAATTTCGTCGGAAACTTCGAGGGCTTCTTCTTGGTCGTGTGTGACCAAAATGCTGGTTACGCCCAAGTTGTGATGAATATCGCGCAGCCAGGTACGCAATTCTTTGCGCACTTTGGCATCCAGCGCGCCGAAGGGTTCGTCCAAAAGCAGTAGTTTCGGTTCGACGGCGAGGGCACGGGCGAGGGCGATGCGCTGGCGTTGGCCGCCGGAGAGCTGGTGCGGATAGGATTTGGCGAGGTGGGAGAGCTGCACGAGTTTGAGCAGTTCTTCGACTTTGGCGCGGATTTGTTCTTTGGATGGGCGTTCGGACTTGGGCAATACGGTCAAACCGAAGGCGACGTTGTCAAACACGTTCATGTGGCGGAAGAGGGCGTAGTGTTGGAATACGAAACCGACTTTGCGCTCGCGCACATGCTTGGTGGTGACGTCTTGCCCGTCAAAGAGAATATTGCCGCCGTCGGCGTTTTCCAGTCCGGCGATAATGCGTAGGAGTGTGGTTTTGCCGCAGCCGGATGGGCCGAGCAGGGAAACGAGTTTGCCGGTAGGGACGTTGAGGTTGATGTTTTTCAGCGCGTGGAACGCTCCGAAGTGTTTGTTTAGATGTTGAATAGTAATGCTCATGCTGCGTTCCTTTCGGCGGCGGCGAGTTTTTTATCTTGTAATTTTGTGATGATGTTCTGCACCGCCAGCGTCGCCAGTGCTAAAAGTGCCAATACGCCGGAGAGGGCGAATGCGCCGGTGAAGTTGTATTCGTTGTAGAAGATTTCGACCAAAAGCGGAATGGTGTTGGTTTCGCCGCGTATGTGTCCCGATACCACGCTGACCGCGCCGAATTCGCCCATTGCGCGGGCGTTGGTGAGGATGATGCCGTAGAGCAGCGCCCATTTGATGTTGGGCAGGGTAACGCGCCAAAACATCTGCCAGCCGTTTGCGCCGAGAATCAGCGCGGCCTGTTCTTCGCTGTCGCCCTGCGCCTGCATTAAAGGAATGATTTCGCGTGCGACAAAGGGGAAGGTAACGAATAAGGTCGCCAAAATAATGCCGGGGATGGCGAAGATAATCTGTATGCCTTGCGCTTCGAGCCAGCCGCCCAATGCCGTGTGCGCGCCGAACAATAAGACGAACATCAAACCGGCCACCACGGGCGATACGGAAAACGGCAAATCGAGCAGGGTGGTCAGCAACTGCTTGCCGCGAAAGTCGAAACGGGTCAGCAGCCACGCCATCGCCACACCCAAGACGGCATTAACGGGAACGACAATCAGCGCGGTAATCAGCGTCAATTTGATGGCAGACCATGCCTCGGGATCGGTCAGAGATTGCAGGTACAAATCCCAACCGCCTTTTAAGGCTTCATAGAATACGGCAACCAAAGGCACGACCAGCATCAGCAGCAGAAAGCCCAAGGCGGTAGCAGTCAGCAACACGCGCAGCCAACGCGGTTCGCTCAGGTTTGGATTGGTAGAATGGGTTTTCATGTTAGTGAAGTCTCGATTTATTCTTGTATCCGTTTGGGCCGTCTGAAAAATGTTTGCTTAATGTTTCAGACGGCCTGTTGTTTGTTAAACCTTCGCTCCGGCGCGGCGGCTTAAAGTCCATTGCATAATGTTCAAAATCAGCAGGATAACAAACGAAATCATCAGCATAAACAGAGCAACGGCTGATGCGCCCTGAGCATCGTATTGCTCCAGTTTGCCGGTAATAATCAAGGGCAGGATTTCAGACACCATCGGAATATTGCCCGCGATAAAAATGACCGAGCCGTATTCGCCGGTAGAGCGGGCAAACATCATGCCTGCGCCGGTCAACAGGGCCGGTGTGATTTCTGGCAACAGGACGCGGCGGAACGTAGTCCAACGGCTTGCGCCCAAAGTTGCCGCCGCTTCTTCATATTCGCTCGACAATTCTTCCAATACCGGCTGCACGGCGCGGACGATAAAGGGCAGGCTGACGACAATCAGCGCAATCCAAATGCCGATGGGCGTAAAGGCGATTTTGATGCCCAAAGGCTCGAAAAAACGGCCTATCCAGCCATTGGGCGCATACAGGGTTGCCAACGCAATGCCTGTTACCGCCGTCGGCAGCGCAAACGGCAAATCGACCAAAGCGTTTACCAACCCTTTGCCCGGAAATTTATAGCGCACCAATACCCAGGCGACCAGCGTGCCGAACACGATATTGGTCAACATCGCATAAAACGACATCCGCAAACTCAGCCAGACGGCCGCCAAGACATTGGGTTCGGTAATCGTGTTCCAAAATCCGCTCCAGCCGATTTCCGCCGCTTTGGCCGCCATCATCGCAAACGGCAAAACCACCAAAAGTGACAGGCATAAAACCGTCAAACCCAGGCTGAGTTTGAAACCCGGCAATACAGAAGGCGTTTTGAGTAACAACATAATGGCAACCGTCAGAATTTAATACACGCTTACTTTAACAAGGCCATCTGAAAACTGGAAAGAATGCTTTGTTTGGTATAAAGACGATTTTGTTATATTGAAAAGATGAAAAGGCCGTCTGAACATCAAATTTCAGACGGCCTTGCTGGTGTGGTAAGGATCAATAGGCAACAGGATCTTGAGATGCAGGCTGGCGTTGCGCCGCGTCATAGTTTTCCTGAGCCGAGCGGACGGCTTTTTCCAAACCGTTGATCCGTTCGAGATAGCGGGCATAGTTGCGTTCATTGCCATAACGCACTTTTTTGCCTTCTTCCAAATTTTTCTTGGCAGTATCTAAAGCACGCTTGGCCGCGCCGACATCAGCCGGATTGACCGGGGCGACAGCTCCTTCCGCCTGCTCGGCTTTGCTTGGGGAAGTCGGCGTTGCCGGTGTTGAAACAGGAGCAGAAGTATATACGGACGGTTTGCCGATATTGCTGGCTTTGCAGTTTTTGCCGCCAGCTTGGGTATAGACTTTGCGGCCGGCAGAATCGGTACATTCAAAAATAGGCGCGGCGGAAACCGCAGTTGTCAAAGCGAGCAGTAATGTGCTGATCCAGATTTTGTTCATTTTTATTTTTCCTTAAAACCATTTCCACCAAACAAACAAAGCCGCAATCATGATGATGTTGGCGAAGAGGATGGGCTTCCACTGTCTGGGCGCGCGCCGCAATTCAGTGCCAGAGCGCGTGCGGCGGATATAGAAAAACGGGCTGAGCAGCATGGAGGCGGCGCATACCAAAATAATCACGGCGTAATAGATTTTGTGCGTTTCCATATCGTTTCTCCGTTTCAGACGGCCTGAAATGCTACCTACAACGCATTTTTGCGTGAAGCGTTGCCTGTTTTCATCTTGTATCGGGTATTGGACACATTTGCCATGGCCTCAATCCTGAGGTCTTTGCAAAAATATGCTACAATCGCGTCCGATTATAACATTCTATTTATAAAGGTTTTACGAATAATGATTTCTACCAACGGCATCACCATGCAGTTCGGCGCAAAGCCGCTGTTTGAAAACGTATCCGTCAAATTCGGCGAAGGCAACCGTTACGGCTTGATCGGCGCCAACGGCTCAGGTAAATCCACCTTCATGAAAATCCTCGGCGGCGACTTGGAACAGACTGCCGGCGAAGTCGCGATTGAAAACGGCGTGCGTTTGGGTAAATTACGCCAAGACCAGTTTGCCTATGAAGACATGCGTGTGCTGGACGTGGTGATGATGGGGCATACCGAAATGTGGGCGGCAATGACCGAGCGTGATGCGATTTACGCTAATCCCGAAGCCACCGAAGATGACTACATGAAAGCTGCCGAACTGGAAGCCAAGTTCGCCGAATACGACGGCTACACCGCCGAAGCGCGCGCTGCCGAATTGTTGAGCGGCGTGGGCATTTCCGAAGATTTGCACAATGCGACCATGGCAGAAGTTGCCCCGGGCTTCAAACTGCGCGTATTGCTGGCGCAAGCTCTGTTCTCCAAACCAGATGTATTGCTCTTGGACGAACCGACCAATAACTTGGACATTAATACCATCCGCTGGTTGGAAGGCGTGTTGAACCAATACGACTCCACCATGATCATCATCTCGCACGACCGTCACTTTTTGAACGAAGTCTGCACCCACATGGCGGATTTGGACTACAACACCATCACCATCTATCCGGGCAACTACGACGATTATATGCTCGCTTCCGCCCAGTCGCGTGAGCGCGCCCTGAAAGACAACGCCAAAGCCAAAGAGAAACTGCAAGAGCTGCAAGAGTTTGTTGCCCGCTTCTCTGCCAACAAATCCAAAGCCCGTCAGGCAACCAGCCGTCTGAAGCAGGCAGACAAAATCAAATCGGAAATGGTCGAAGTCAAACCTTCTACCCGTCAAAACCCGTATATCCGTTTTGAAGCCGACGAAAAAGCCAAGTTGCACCGTCAGGCAGTGGAAGTTGAAAAACTGGCCAAACGTTTTGAAACCCAGTTGTTTAAAAACCTGAACTTCATCCTTGAAGCAGGCCAACGCCTTGCCATCATCGGCCCGAACGGCGCAGGTAAATCTACCTTGCTGAAACTCTTGGCCGGCGCATACAACCCCGAATATTCAGACGGCCTGTTGCCGGACGAAGGCACCATCAAATGGGCGGAAAAAGCCAGTGTCGGCTACTATCCGCAAGACCATGAAAACGACTTCGACGTCGATATGGACCTGAGCGAATGGATGCGCCAATGGGGTCAGGAAGGCGATGACGAACAAGTCATCCGCGGCACTTTAGGCCGCTTGCTCTTCGGCAGCAACGATGTCGTGAAAAAAGTGAAGGTTCTCTCCGGTGGCGAAAAAGGCCGTATGCTTTACGGCAAACTGTTGCTGTTGAAACCCAATGTCTTGGTCATGGACGAACCGACCAACCACATGGACATGGAAAGCATCGAATCCTTGAACATGGCGCTGGAAAAATACAACGGCACGCTGATTTTCGTCTCGCATGACCGTCAGTTCGTATCTTCATTGGCTACCCAAATCATCGAATTGGATGGCAAAGGCGGATATGAACACTACTTGGGCGATTACGAAAGCTATCTGGAGAAAAAAGGCTTAGTTTAAGCTCATACTGATAAGATATTAAGGTATTGAAATGCCGTCTGAAAACCGTTGTGTTTTCAGACGGCATTTTTTTGAAGCGTTTCATATTGGCAATCACTGAAACTGCTAAGATTAAAATGAATAAATTTCTTGTTAGGAATTTTTATTAAAGCCATAAAACAGATATACAAAAGGCCGTCTGAAAATTTCAGACGGCCTTTATTTATGTTTTGATAGAAAGAGGATTAACTGAATAAACCTTTAAACCACAACACAATCGCGTCCCACATACGGCGCAACCAGCTACCTTCTTCAACACCGTTTAGCGCGACGACGTCTTTTTCGGCAATGATTTTACCGTCTTTCATAACTTTCAGTTTGCCCAATACTTGGCCTTTTTCAATCGGGGCGAGGACGGGCTGAAGCGTTTCTAAGATGGGTTTGACGTTTTTGCCGGTATCGTGGGGAATGGTAATGTAAACATCGTCCAAGAAGCCGATATCTACGGCTTTGGTGCTGCCTTTGTAAACTTTGACTTGAGAAATCACTTCTCCGCCGTTGTACAGTTTAGGCGTATCAAATGCCTGCAATGACCAGTTGAGCAGTTTGCTGCTTTCGCTGGCGCGCGCTTCGGTGGATTCGGCACCGGCAAGGATGGAAACAATGCGGCGGTTGTTGCGTTTGCTGGAAGCGGCAAGATGATAACCTGCGCCTTCAGAATAGCCGGTTTTCAAACCATCGATACTGCTGTCGCGATAGAGCAGAAGGTTGCGGTTGGGCTGCTCGATATTATTGTATTTGAAAGATTTGTTTGCAAATAATGGATAATATTTCGGATAGTCATTAATGAGTGCGGCGGCCAAGATGGCAAGGTCGCCAACGGTTGAAACATGGCCGTTAGAAGAAATGCCGGTCGGGTTGTTGAAGTGGGTGTGCTTCATGCCCAAGCGTTTGGCTTCTTCGTTCATTTGTTTGACGAATTCGTCAATAGAGCCGTTGCCGATGGCTTCTGCAAGGGTAATGGCAGCATCGTTGGCCGATTGGATGGTTGTCCCTTTAATCAAATCGCTGATGCTGACAGGAACTTTGGGGTCGAGGAACATACGCGAACCTTCGACTTTCCAGCCGACGTTTGAAACTGTTAGCATTTGGCTTGCCTCAAGCGTACCGTTTTCCAGTGCTTTAAAGGCAAGGTAGGCTGTCATCATTTGCGTCAATGCGGCAGGCTCGATAGGGGTATCGGCATTGTTGGATGCTAAGGTTTGCTTGCTGTGCAGGTCGGTAACGATATAGGCAGTCGCCGCAATTTCCGGCGGCGTTGTCGGGCTGTTGATACTGTGCAGCAGCGGCTGCGTTTGAGCCTCGCTTTGTACGGCAGGTGCGGATGCAACTGGGTCGGCAGCGAGGGCAGGAGTATTCAGGAGGGCAGCAAAAATTAAGCTAAGTAGCGTTTTTTTCATCATTATGTGTAGATTTGAATATGAGTGGACACTGTTTCAAAGTAAACAGTTTGGCATATTAAATAGATATTAAGTGGACATTATACCGTCTCATTTAGGCTTTGCTAAGATTTTTCTTGCCTTCAGACGGCCTCAGGGGTATGGTTTTAACTTTTTCCTCCGGTCGGTTTGACCGAATTGCAATTTATTTCCGAACACTAAAATACCATGAACCATTCCCTTCCTCTTTCTGATTATCTAACCCGTATTTTGACCGCTTCCGTTTATGATGTGGCCGTAGAAACGCCTTTAGATTTGGCACGCAGTCTGTCAGGCCGTCTGAACAATCAGGTTTTGCTCAAACGCGAAGATTTGCAGCCGGTGTTTTCGTTCAAAATTCGCGGCGCGTACAACAAAATGGCGAAACTGCCGAAAGAAGCCTTAGATTGCGGCGTAATTGCAGCAAGCGCAGGCAACCATGCGCAGGGTGTGGCTTTGTCGGCGCAGTATTTGGGTTGCCGCGCCGTTATCGTAATGCCGGAAACAACGCCTAAAATTAAAATTGACGCGGTCAAGAGCCGAGGCGGCGAAGTGGTGTTGAAAGGTGTGTCTTATAACGATGCCTATGATTATGCGATGGAGTTGGCAGAAAAGGAAAAACTGACTTATATCGCGCCGTTTGATGATCCTGATGTGATTGCCGGTCAGGGAACCATCGGCATGGAAATCCTCCGTCAACACCGCAATATCAATGCGATTTTTGTTCCGATTGGCGGCGGAGGTTTGGCAGCAGGTGTGGCGGCATTTATTAAACAGGTTTGCCCTGAAATTAAAGTGATTGGCGTGCAAACCGATGATTCTTGCTGTATGAAGCAATCGGTAGAGGCGGGGGAAATCGTACATTTGAAAGATGTCGGCCTGTTTTCAGACGGCACGGCGGTTAAAGTGGTGGGCGAGGAAACCTTCCGTCTGTGTAAAGAGCTGCTGGACGAGATTATTACGGTCAATACGGATATGTTGTGCGGTGCGATTAAAGATATTTTTGACGATACGCGCAGCATTACCGAACCTGCAGGTGCATTGGCGCTTGCCGGCTTGAAGGCTTACGTTGCGAAAAACAATATCCAAGGTCAAAACCTGGTTGCCGTTACCAGCGGCGCCAACATGAACTTCCACCGCCTGCGCCATGTTTCAGAACGCAGTGAACTGGGCGAGGGCAACGAAGGTATTTTCGCCGTTACCATTCCTGAAGAAAAAGGCAGCTTCCTCAAGTTTATCAATGTCTTGGGTAGCCGGAACATTACCGAGTTCAACTACCGCTACGGCAACGACAACAATGCTCATATTTTTGTCGGCCTGCAAACTGCCGGTGCGCAAGACTTGGCTGTCATCAGTAAACAACTGGCTGACGCAGGTTTGCCGAATGTCGATCTGACCAATGACGAAATCGCCAAAATCCATATCCGTTACATGGTCGGTGGACGGACGGAAAAAGTATCCAGCGAACGTTTGGTCAGCTTTGAATTTCCGGAGCGCCCCGGCGCATTGTCCCGTTTCTTGAACCATATGCGTGCCGAATGGAATATTACCTTGTTCCATTATCGCAATCATGGTGCGGACTACGGCCGTATTTTGGTCGGTATCGATGTACCTGAAAGCGACAATGAAGCCTTTACCGACTTCTTGGAGAGCTTGGGTTATGTTTATAAAGAAGAAACCGATAATCCGGCTTATAAACTTTTCTTGGCTTAATCAGTAAGATAAAAGGCCGTCTGAAATTTTTCAGACGGCCTTGTGTTTTATGTTCGGCTTTATTTCTTACGGAACACCAAGTCCCAAACGCCATGACCCAATCGTTTGCCTCGGGCTTCAAACTTGGTTTCAGGACGATAATCAGGCGTAGGGGCATAATCGGCAGCCGTGTTTTGCAAAGAGTCGAAACTGCTCAAAACTTCCAGCATTTGCACGGCGTATTCTTCCCAGTCAGTCGCCATATGAACATAGCCACCGCTTTTGAGTTTGGGCAGCAGCTTTTCAACAAACGGCACTTGTACCAAGCGGCGTTTATTGTGGCGTTTTTTGTGCCAAGGGTCAGGGAAGAAAATATGAATGCCGTCTAAAGAACCGTCTTCCAGCATCTTTTCCACTACTTCCACTGCATCATGACGCATTACGCGGATATTGGATATGTGTTCTTCCTCAATCAGCTTCAAGATATTACCGACGCCAGGGCCATGAACATCAATCGCTAAAAAGTCGGTATCGGGCAGACGTTTGGCGATTTCCACCGTTGCGACACCCATACCGAAACCGATTTCCAATACTTTAGGATTGTCCCTTCCAAAAGCGCGGTTCAAATCCAAAGGAGCTTCTTGGAAGTCCACACCAAATTGCGTCCACATCGTATCGATGGCGCGCTGTTGGGCCGCGGTCATATGGCCTTGGCGCAAGACGAAACTGCGGATGCTGCGTTTGTGTTCTTCAGGAACGGTATTTTCGGGTGTATTTTCTGGAATGTTTTCGGACATGTTGTTTTAAATCAGTGAGAAATCAAATAAAAAGGCCGTCTGAAAAATCAGACAACCCTGCATACAAATCGCCGTGATTATAGCGAATAAACGCTTTACCTGAAACCTTTCAACAACAAGGTTTCAGGTTCAGACGGCCTTTTTAAGACAATTCCGGTTGCGGTACTTTGTGTTGTACCGCATAAACCGCAGCTTGAACGCGGCTGCTTAGATTCAGCTTGCGCAACAGGTTTTGCACATGCACTTTGACGGTTGACTCTGCCAAGTTCAAATGGCGGGCAATGATTTTGTTGCTGTGTCCGGCGGCAAGATAGCCCAAGATTTCCATTTCGCGCGGGGTCAGTTGCTCCAGCAGATGGTCTGAGCGGGAAGGAGATGGAGAAATCAGCGATTGCACCAAGCGGCTGGTCATTTCAGGGGAGAATACATTGTCTCCGTCGACAGCTTTGCGAATGCTTTCCAATAGGAAGTCGGCGTTGATGTTTTTCAGCAAAAAGCCTTTTGCACCCATACGCATACACTCGGTCAAATCGTCGCTGTCTTCAGAAACGGTCAGCATGATGACGGTCAGCTGCGGATTGATACTTAAAATTTGAGCCAATGCTTCGCGGCCGTTCATGACCGGCATATCCAAGTCCAGTAAGACCACATCAGGCTTGAGCTGCTCAACCATTTTTACGCCGGCCAGGCCGTCTGAAGCTTCGCCGACGACTTCAAAATCAGGCTGGCGGGAGAGCAGGGCTTTGATGCCGCTGCGAAATAGGGTGTGGTCGTCAATAAGGGTAATTTTAATCGTCATGATGCTGTTCTCATTTGTTGCGGCAAAGTCAGCATAACCGCCGTACCTTGCCCAATCTGCGATGTAATGGCCAATTCTGCGTTAATCCGTTGGGCCCGTTCTTGCATAATGCCTAAGCCGACATGTTCGCCTGAAGGCCGGTTTGATAGGTGTTCTTTATTAAAGCCTGCGCCGTCATCACGAATCGTCATGACAAAATCGCCGTGGTTGGCAATTTCGACGCTGACATGTTGCGCAAGCGCGTGCTTCCGAATATTGGACAGGCTTTCCTGCAAGATGAAGATGATTTGCAAATGCTCATCATAATTCAAAGCCTGCCCGTCGTCCTGCCATTTTAAATCAACTGGAATACCGGTTTGTCGTTCAAAACGCGCCAGCAGCGATTCTACCGCTTCAGGAAAATCTTTATTACTGATTTTGGTGCGGAAATTCATCAAAAGTTCGCGTACGTCCTCGTAGCATTCCTGCACGCCGTCTTTGATGAAGCCGATATTTTCTTCTGCCTGCTCGCGTTGGTCTGAAGCAAACGCGCTTTCCAGCATTTGTACCTGCAAATTCAAAAAGGTCAAAGCTTGTGCGATGCTGTCATGCAAACCTTGCGCAATCAAGTTACGCTCCTGCAAGACTGCAAGCAGGCGGCGCTCTTGTTCCATGCGGTTGTTGGCGATGGAAATGCCCAGCTGTCCGCTTAAGGTATGCAGCAGTTTTTCGTCTTGCTCATCAGGCATATGGCCGTCTGAAAAATACAGGGCCAATACACCGAGCTGTTCGTCTTGGTAAACGATTGGGAATTCTACACGATTTCCCTCTTCGGTTTCACCGACACTTGCCGCCAAGTCAGAGCGTTTGCGTTCTTCATCGGAAAGATATACCGTACCGCCCAAAGCGGAAAACGCCGGCAGAATCTGAGCCAAAAATTCTTCTGCGGCCTGTTGCGGCGTAAAGGTTTGGTGCAGATTGCGCGTGGTTTGGTAGAGCAGGGTCAAATCACGGTTTTGCCGCGCCAAGTCTTGGGTTTGTTTGGCAACTTGTCCTTCCAAGTCTGTATAAAGCGTATGCAGACGGCGGCTCATTTGGTTGAAACCCTTGCTTACTTGGGCAAACTCACGGATCTGGTCTGTCTCGATTTGAACGCCGAAATGCCCTTTGCTGATGGTTTCTACGCCATCACGCAGTTTTTCCAAGGGCCGGATAATCCATGAATAATGCCAAACAATCATCAAGCCTGCAGCCACAACAATCATCAGCATCATGGCCATTTG
Source organism: Neisseria sp. HMSC073G10 (assembly GCF_001812605.1). Lineage (NCBI taxonomy): Bacteria > Pseudomonadati > Pseudomonadota > Betaproteobacteria > Neisseriales > Neisseriaceae > Neisseria > Neisseria sp. HMSC073G10. Next base: position 536,463 of record NZ_KV809536.1, read on the forward strand.
GAAGCGGCGCAGCCACAAGGTATTTTGCTCGTTGGCATTTTCCATCGCCTGTAAAAATAGCTCGATGTTGCCGGCAAAACGGTACAGGCCGATTTGGGTCGGACGCTCGTAATGTTGCAAAGACGGCTTGATGTTGGATTCCCAATCAATCAACAGCATCGATTGAATCAAGTCGTAAGCCAACGGCGTTTGAGACGGAATCAGCGGATGAATGGCATCACTTTGCGTCACATCGGCCAGCGTACGTTCAAATTCTTTGATTTGGTTGTCAATTTGCGCATTGGGCGTACGGACGCTTGCCATATAAGCCAAACGATACACCTGCATTTTCAAACTGCCTGCATCTTCAATCGTTTTGGCCGAGCTTTCCAAACGCCAAGAAAGCAGAAGGGTAAAGACAATCGACAAAAAAGCCGAACTGACCCATAAAAAAGTCAGCAGTTTTAAACGCGAAGACAGGCTCAGGCCGTCTGAAGATCCGGAGAATAAACGCATAAAGCACGCAGGGGAACTAATCCGATAATCTTATAAAAATATCATTCTTTTGGTCTATAAACAACCTGTCTAAAATAATTGTGTGGTTATGATAAGAAAAAACAGGGGTTTAATGTAAAATCATGTTATGATAAAATTCATCTCAAGTGAATTTAATCATAAAAATAAGGTTTCAGACGGCCTGAAACCTTGAAACTTATCCAATAAACACAACATCTTGAACCACACTCCATACTCTGCTTCGCAAAGGACTACCAAAATGAAAATTTTCGCACTGATATTGGCCGGCGGGCAGGGAAGCCGGATGGGAGGTGTCGATAAGGGGTTGGTGCAATGGCACAACAAAGCCTTGATAGATCATGTTATCGAAAAAATCCGCCCCCAAGTCAGCCATATCGCCATCAGTGCCAACCGCAACCTTGAGTCTTACGCCCAACGTAGCGCGCACGTTTTCTCGGATTCGCGCCAATGGCAGCATTACGGTCCTTTAGCCGCCTTGTGTACCGCTGCCAACGATTTGCAAATTGCTACTGCCGATTGGCTGCTCATCGTATCCTGCGATATGCCCCGCCTGCCTGAAAACTTGGTTTCCCAGTTTGAGACCATCGCCAAACGCACGCCGTTGTGCAATGCATTTTACGTTGAAACCCCGTCCAGACCGCATTACAGCGTGATGTTCATCCGTCCGCAAATTCTGCAAAGCACCGTGCCATACCTTTATTCAGGAATGCGCAGCATCCGCGGCTGGCTGCAGCAACAGCGCGCGCGAGTTGTCCATTTCCCTCATGAGCAGGATTTTATCAGCTACAACACGGAAAACGATTTGGCTCAGCCTTTGTAGTTGGGTAGGTAAGGGGTTTAATGTTCAGGTAGAGATATGCTAAATTGATGATTATTTAATATCTTTCAATAGGTAATAACTATCTTGTAATTAGTTCCCTTAGAAATTCATCAATCCGTATATTTAAATAAAATATACGTTCTTCGTTAAAATAAACTTTGGCTTTTTCCCTATCGACTGTTGCTTTTAGGTCATTTAGTCTGCCTAAGTCCAAATTTTCGCTGGTATATTTTCTTGCCAACAGTGCACGTAGCAAATCTCCATCCAGCCCTAAACCTTTAATTACTTTTAGCACCTTATCATTGGCATCTTTTTGCTTGTACGTGGTGATGTAATCACTTAATGCTAAATTTGGATCAAGCTTGATATCGCCGGATTGCACATCGTGTAAAAACAACTCAGCAAATTTTTGATCTTCTTTAGAAAGCGTAGCAAAAGAGTGGTGTAGCTCCTCAAGTGCAGCAGCTTCTTCTATGCCGCCGATGGTTTTAAGCCATTTTTCAAAACGGGCATTCATATAATTTTGATCAATTTTATCGGTTTCGATTTCGTTGATGTGCGAACGCAAATCAAATGGCACATCATCGCTACCGCTACCATTGCCTGAACTTTCTTTAAACAAATCTTTATAACGAGCCAGCAGTTTATCGTAAGTCTCTTGATCGAAATTGAGTGTGGCAGTGATCACGCTGTCGTCTTCCTGTACCACATCATAGCTTGATTGTTCCCAAGAAAAGCCCAAGAGCCGAGCAGCTTGTAAGTGCTCATTGAGCTGATTGAATAGTTTGACAAACTTTGCGCATGAGGTTGTATCATCAGGATTTTTTGAAAAATCCTCTAATCCTGCCCATTTGAAAATATCGGCAATATCGGCAAAACAGACATTCATTTTGTCGATAACCTTATCTAAATTATCGACAAACAGCCCCATAGGACGGTCGCCCGAATAAAGTTTTACGGCTCGCTCAATATTGCGTTGCATCGTATGCGGCTTGCGGTAATAGCGGATTAAACCAAAAGGCTTATCGGTTTTGTCGCATACGCGGTTAGTACGGGAAAACGCCTGAATCAAGTTGGCGTAATCCAAAATTTTGTCTAAATAGAGCGTATTGAGCCATTTGCTGTCGAAGCCTGTCAGCATCTGATCGACCACAATCAACAAATCCAGCTGCTCGTCGGGCTTGATTCTCTTATACGCATTGATATGCGACAACCTATCCGACAAATCCGTTTTAAATCGGGAATAAGTGGCATAGCCAAAGCTTGTGCCGAACTGGGCGTTGTAATCTTCCAAAATTTCGGCAATCCATATTTCCTTGTCGTTGCCTTGCCCATCGTTAAGAATATTCGGATCGAAAAGGGCGGTCAGTTTCGGCAAGGAATTTTTAGCTTCCTCAGAATTTCCGACTTCCTCAGCAATTCTGATTTTCTCAGCAATTCTGGCTTTAATTAAGCGATAATAATTGACCGCTTCGGGAATAGAACTGGTGGCAAAAATGGCATGATATTTTTTGCCTTGGCTAAGCCGCTGCCAATTTTCCAGCATATCGCCAATCACTGCATTCACATGTTCCGATTCTTGATATTGCACATTGGGCACATAATCTTCAATGCCTTTTTGATATTTGCCGTCTGAAGCATAGTCGCCCGCCATCGGCACATCGTTCATAAAGCGGTTGTAGATTTTTTTCTTTTGATCATCGGCAAATACTTCGCTTTCATCTGCTGCTTTTGCCTCCTGCAAAGCAACGGCTCTGCGCAAATCGCTGTCTTTAAAGGTGCGGATATGGAAGGGGTGAAAGCCCAGCACGTTTTCATCACGAATGCCGTCTGCAATCGAATAGCGGTGCAATTCATTGCCGAAAACCGTGGCAGTGGTTGAATTTTTCTTAGCGTTTTCTTCTTCAATCGGCGTGCCGGTAAAGCCGAAGAAAATCGCATTGGGGAAGGTGTGCTTAATGGTGAGCAACATATCGCCAAAAGTAGTGCGGTGGGCTTCATCAATGATAAACACCAAACGTTTGCCACTGATTTGCTCGATGTCAGCCTCATTTACCCCTTCTTCCGCCTTGATATTACTCATTTTTTGAATGGAGGTAACAATTAAGCGGTCGCGGTCTTGTTTGCTTTTCAGCTTAGCGAGCAAAATGGCGGTGTTTTCCGTTGCCTGCACATCATCTTTACTATCGGCAAAATTCTGATATTCCTCCAGCGATTGCTTGCCCAGCTCAATACGGTCGAGCAAGAAAATCACCTTATCCGCATCTTTGCGGCGGCTGATTAACTGTGCCGATTTAAAACTCGACATCGTTTTGCCCGAGCCTGTGGTATGCCAAATATAGCCGCCGCGCTGATTGCCCGAAGTCCAATCTGTTTTTGCCACCGTGTCGGCAATTTTGTTGACTGCATAATACTGATAGCTGCGCAACACTTTCAGCTGTTCGTCTTTCGCATCGGCAATGGTGTAATCGCCGATAAACTGATGCGCCATCGGAATCGAGAGGAAATGCGTCGCCACCTTATCCCAATCGTTCATATACACATTATTGAAATCCGCCCAACGGAAATAAAACGCAGGATTTAATTGACCGCCGGTATTGGCAAAATAGCGGCATTCTTCCGGCGTCATCGCCACAAACACCTGCACCAGGCTAAAAATGCCCGAAAACGCGCCTGCCTTATGGTATCGCTCAATTTGATTGGTCGCTTGGCTGATGGGCACGCCAGAGCGTTTCAGCTCAATATGAAACATCGGCATGCCGTTGATTAACAACATCAAATCGCCGCGCTGCTTAGGGTATAAATCTGAACGAGGAGTAAATTGGGGCTGCTGGGCAATTTGATAGCGGCTTTTGCCGGCAGAAATTTCCTCACGGTCGAAAATATCCAGCGACACTTCCTTGCCGAAATGACGGCTCGCCTCATTTTCACGCTTGATGGCCACCGTTTTGCCGTTGATAAAGCCGTTTAGCGCATAAGGCGTTTTCAATGCCTGCACCTGCTCCAAAATCTGGTTCATTTCCGAGCGAAGCAACGGTACATCGAGCTTGTCGATATGTTGGTTGGTTTTATTCAAATGCTCCTGCCAGTTGGCAATCAACTTTTCTTCGGTGGGATAGCGCAACACTTCCTTTTCCCAGCTTTTAGTGGACAGCAAGGCAATCAGTGCGTTTTCAAAATCAGCTTCTTTATTAAACATTCTTTTTCTCCGTAAGGGCGCTACTACAATTTTTCAGACGGCCTTAATCATGGTCAGGAACGCCCGCCCTATACCAACATCGCCGCCAACAGCCCTTTTTTAAGTTGGTTTAATTTTTCGACCTCTGCCGACTGTAAGGCAATGGTTTCGTCCAGTTGGCGGAAGAAGTTGCCGATGGCGGTTTGTTCTTTAGGAGTAGGAATAAACACAATATTCTTCTCAATATCTTTTGCATTTATGGATGGCAAAGCTCCGATTTGGGCTAATGCAGGCAAATCAATCGTATCAAAAAGTGTTTTCATAAAATAATTATCCAAGCTTGAATCTAAGATAAACGCCATTGTATTGTTATCAAGTAAAAATGGAGTATTAACCAGCCGTTTACGATTTAACAGTAAAGCTGCTCCAACTTTGGCAAAAAATATACATGGAAGCTGTTGAATAACTTGCCATCGTTGTTTATCAATTTGTTCTTGGGTTACATAGTTATTGGCTTTTCTTAGATAAACTTCGTTACCCGATAAATTCATATCTGACACTTTGAAAAATGGTATGCCATTTTCTCCACCTTGCTCATTTTCAGAAAAACCAATACCTGATAAGCAATAACCCAAGCAGCCTAATTCATTTCGCTCCCACTCCCCCTCAAACCCTTTAAAACGGATTTTCGGTATTTTTTCACCGTTTGCGGGGAACATTTTTGCCAACATGGCCTTTTTAAGCTGACGGCTTTTTTCCAACACCGCTTGGCTCTCGGCGATTAGGCTGTCTAAGCGGCGGAAAAACAAACCAAGGTGGGTTTGTTCTTCGTAAAGAGGAAAATTAAATTTATAGGCTCTTAACTTTTCTAAAGTAATACGGGTAATTGCTTGCCCAGCCATTGAGCCTTTAATTTCATTTTGTCCAATAGGGCTTTGTAATACTTGGCATAAAAAATTAGCATTATGTTTCTTTTGCTTTGGCCTTAATACAGCAACGCTGGATAATAATGAAAATTCTTCGTCAAGAAAGTTAATACAACAATTTCCTGTACTAGCTCCATCTTTCGTTAATAACAAATCTCCAAATTTGACTGAACAACGTTTATATATTTCTTGATGCTCTTCAGCTGAAATATAAGAAACATCAGATAAATCTAAACCTGAATTTCTAATATTTTTCGAAGTTATATATTTGTATTCTCCATTTTGGGATTTTGGGGAAAAATGAGTACCATCACTAAGATATTCTGTTACTTCACCCAATACCTTTTCTTCCCAAGCATCAGTAAACCCATTAAACCGCAAACGTGGCTCTTGTTGCTTATTCATTTTGCCCCCTTAGCCTTTCAAAATTGCCTGCCATGCGGCAATGCCCTGCAAGTCAAACTCGCTGCCGGTGAGTTCGTCCATCATTTGTGCCAGTGCGGCGGCGCTTTCTTGTTTACGCTCGCTGATATGCTGATAGGTGTTGGCATATTTGTCGCAAAGTGCGCTCAGTTTTTGGCTGAATTGCGCCAGCATGTTTTCAGGCAGCCTGCACATCGCCGCATTGAGCGGAACAAACCATTTTTGGCGGAGCAAGTCGAGGGCTTCGGCATCATCCAGGGCTTCAATAGCGGCTTTGGTTTTGCTGTGAAGCTCGGCAGATAGGGTTTTGAGTTCTGCTTTGAGCGTTTTTTCTTCGGCAAGCAGCTTATAGGCAGCCTGCAATTTTGCGCCCAGGCTTTCTTCGGCAAAAGTGTGTTTGTCGATGGCTTTGGTCAAGTCGGCTTTTTTGGCAATCGCGATGCCGTCGGCTTCCAATTCTTGTTGCAAGGCTTTTGGAATTTCGGCATTGATAAAGCCGTCGCCTTCTTCATTGACGGCAGGGCAGGCTTTTTCTTCTTCGCTCAGGTTTTCCAAAATGCTTTGCATTTCGGCGGCGATTTCCGCCAAGCGGGTTTCTTTGGCTTTTAGGGTTGCCAATTCCTGCGGCAGTTTGACGGCTTGCACCAATTCAAACGGCAGAATATGCCCCACCCAGCCGTCTTGTACTTCGGCTTCTTTTTTGGTTTTGCTGTCTTTTTTCAGCACCATAAATGGATCAACCTGCTTAATTGCCTGTTTGCCTTCGGTTTGAATCATCTCCAAATCCGCGGCAATGCCTGCCACATCGGCGCGCCATAGGTCATCGAGTTTTTGATAGGCGGTATAGAAATCCAATAAGGGCATTGCCTGCACTTTTTCCCGAATGAGTTCGGCAAGCTGCTGCTGAGTTTGGGAGATGTTGAGCGTTTCCATCGGCTCAATCAGCAGGCTTTCCAAGCTGGTAGTGAAATTGGCAAAGTTTTGGGCAAATTGCGCTTGGTAATTCAGCACGCTAGCGTGGCTTTGCATGGCGGCTTTGAGATTGTCGGTTTTCGGCTGCACATAAGGTGTGCCGTTATCGGTAAACAAGGCCGTCTGTAAACCATCAAAGGCTGCCCAATAGTCTGCGAATTGTGCCAGCTCTGCTTTGGGAATGCCGCCGTGTATGGTGGCGAAAATATCCCATTGCTCCGCCGGCTCGGCGGAATCGACATAGCGTGGAATGTTGAGGTTGTAGCCGTTTGCCACAATTTCGGCTTTCGGCACAATGCGGGAGAATTTAGGCAATTCCCGGCGATGGGTCACGCAATCGACAATGCGCTTGATGTCGCTTGCCTGCAAATGGTTGTTTTTGCCCACTTTGATGAAATGCTTGGAGGCGTCAATCATCAATACGTTGTTACGTTCGCGCTCTTGGCGTAAAACGACGATGATGGTGGGAATGCCCGTACCAAAAAAGATATTGGCAGGCAGACCGATAATGGCATCGATATGATTGTATTCAATCAGATTTTTGCGGATTTTCTCTTCTTCGCCACCTCTAAAAAGCACGCCATGCGGCAAGACGATGGTCATGATGCCGTCGGGTTTTAAGTGGAAGAGGTCGTGCAATAGAAAGGCAAAATCGGCTTTTGCCTGCGGGGCGACGCCAAAACGTTTGTAGCGGATGTCGCCTTCTTTGTCTTTGGGATTCCACGGCTGGGAATAGGGCGGATTGGACACTACGGCATCCAGATACAGCGGCTCGCCTTCCAGCGGCCAGTCGTCTTCTAATGTATCGGCATTGCGGGTGAAAATATTGCTCGGCAAAATGCCGCGCATGACCAAATTCATGCGCGTGAGGTTGTAGGTGTTTTCTTTTAATTCTTGGGCGTAATATTTGATGCTGTCGGCGCTTTTGAGATGTTTGGCAACGCTATGGCCGATGTTGATCAGTAATGAACCTGAGCCACTGGTCGGGTCGTAAATGCTGATTTCTTCACGATCTTTGAGATGGTCGGCAATGATTTCAGACATCAGCAAAGATACTTCGTGCGGCGTATAAAATTCGCCTGCTTTTTTGCCTGCGTTGGCAGCAAACATGCTAATCAGGTATTCATAAATAAAGCCCAATACGTCATAGCCTTGTTTACCGTCCATCGGAATATCGGCAATCAGTACGAAAAGGTCTTTCACCGCATTGGTTTGGCTGGCTGCGGTATCGCCCAATTTGCTCAAACCGGATTCTAGGGTTTTGAAAATACCGTCAAAAACTGAGATGTAGTTTTCTGCGATATTGCGGCTGAAAGCGCTCATTGCTGTGCGGACGTTGGCAATATTGAAATCCGAGCCTTGGGCTAACCAAGTTGAGAATAGATGTTCGTAGCTAATGAAATAGCCGAGGTTTCTTTTGACATGGTTGACAAGCTCCCCGTTAGCTTCGGTAAGCTCATCGGCAAAATTTGATTTTTCTAAGCCTTGTTCAAGGGCAAATTTTTCCAGTTTGTCGGACAAAAATTTGTAGAAAATAAAGCCTAAGATGTAGTCTTTGTATTCGTTCGCTTCAATTTTGGAACGCATTTTATTCGCAGATTGCCAAATTTTGGCTGCAAGTTGTTGTTTATTCATTTTTTCTCTTATTAGTTTTTGATTTTATACATATTACGGTATTTATGATTACTTGGTGCAGGCTAGCTATGATAAACCATCAACACGGTGTTTACATAATTTACATCGTAGAGGAAGTATGATTCATCGATGCAAGGAAAAATGGTAGGAAAGCTCACATTACACAAAGGCCGTCTGAAACTCAACTTTCAGACGGCATCTTGTATCCATATAAGAGCCGCTATCTTTATTGGCAAGGATGAGATTGAGATTGTCATCTTTGAATATAAATGATTAGGATAGAACAAGCGTTTGGATTTTGAAGACGATTTATAAAAACTCTTTGAAATCTTTCTACTCTTTGAAAAAGAAAAAAGGCCGTCTGAAAAGTGCAGGCTGCTTTTTGGGTTTTCAGACGACCTTCAAAGCAACCTGCACCCAGGTATCTTGGATTGACTAACGCGAGCTATCTGCCAAATACTTTCCGCCAGGCATTCGGATTGATTTTAAACTTGGCTTTGAACTGTAAACGCAGGTTTGCCGCGCTGCCGAAGCCGCTTTGTTCGGCGATGCGTTCTATCGGCAAATCCGTATTTTCCAACAAATCCTGTACTTGCCATAGTCGCTCTGTGGTGAGCCACTCGCCGAAATTCATGCCTGTGGCTTGAGAAAAATGGCGGATGAAGGTACGGCGTGAAACGGCTAATTTTTTTGCCAAATCGTCCAAGCGGTATGGGGTTGCAAGGTTTTGGCGCAGTTCGTCCAATAAGTGATTGATTTTGTCATCGGCGGTACGACGTTCGACAGGTCGGTGGATAAACTGTGCCTGCCCGCCTTCGCGGTGTGGTGCCGCAACCAAGGTACGGGCAAGGTCGTTGGCAACGGTTGCACCGTGGATTTTGCGGATGAGGTACAGACAGCAATCCAGCCCACCCGCCGCACCTGCCGATGTTAAAAAGTTGCCGTCTTCCGCATAAAGGCGGTTGGTATCCAGATGAATTTTAGGGAAACGGCGGACAAAGTCGTCTTCGGCAAGCCAGTGGGTTGCGGCGGTTCTGCCGTCTAAAAGTCCTGTGTAGGCAAGGGCGTAAGTGCCGTAACATAGGGCGGTGATATGTGCACTACGTTGTACTGCTTTCTGTAAATGTGCGCTCAACTCGGGTGTCGGGGCTTCTTCAATATTGCGCCAGCCTGCGATGACGATGATGTCGGCTTCTTCCGTCAAATCCAAGCTGCCGTGTACGGGAATGCTTGCACCCAGTGCCGTGATGACGTTTTTGCTGTCATCGGAACAGATTTTCAGGTCAAAGAGCGGATTGTCCCGATAGGTCGTCTGAAAAATAGAAAAGGGAATGTTGAAGACAAAATCATTCATGCCCGATTGAGCATATAGCACGATTTTGGGGGCTGCTTGATTTTGGCGAAACTCGTTACGCTCGTTTTCAGACGACATTTTGGCACTATCCTTGCGTTTGTTGGCAATATTGCCTATTTTAGCCGATACACCTGCTGTTTAAAATACGCTCCATGATTTTTTAAGGAGCAACATCATGAAATTAAAGCAATTTATTCTTGCCACTGTTTTGGGCGCGACAGCCTTTTCCGCTTGGGCAGACGATTCATACCAACATATCCGTAACGCTACCGCCAAGGTCGAATATGCGGGGCAGACGTTTTTGATTGACCCGTTTTTCGCACCCAAGCACTCCATGAACGGCTTTGCCGGCACGTTCAATAACCAAGCCAAAATGCCGCTGGTCGGGCTGCCGATGAGTGTGAATAAAATTTTGGACGGTGTGGATGCAGTTGTCGTTACCCATACCCACGAAGACCATTGGGACGAAACCGCCGCACGTTCCATTCCAAAAAACCTGCCCGTATATGTGCAGCACCAAGCTGACGCTGCCAAAATCCGCAGCCAAGGCTTTACTGATGTACGCGTGTTGAACGGCAGCACTGTCTTCAACGGTGTAACCATCAGCAAGACCGGCGGCGTACATGGTACAGAAGCCATGTATGCCAACCCTCAGCTAGCCGAAATCTTAGGCGATGCAATGGGTGTGGTATTCCAAAGCAGCGGACATAAAACCGCTTATATTATGGGTGATACTGTGTGGACGGCAGATATAAACAAAGCATTGAACCGCTACAAACCCGATTATCTGATTATGAACACGGGCTACGCGCTGATTTCAGGCATTTCAGACGGCATTATTATGGGGACGGCAGATGTATTAAAAGCCAGCCAAGTCATGCCTAAAGCCAAAATCATCACCGTACACATGGATACCGTGAATCATACCGCCGTCAGCCGCGCCGATATGCGTAAATTTATACGCGGTCAAGGCATTGAAAGCCGTGTGAACGTTCCGGAAGACGGAGAGACTGTGAGGCTAGATTGATAAGCGGTCATCTTTTAAAGAGAATTTGCAAAAATACTGGAAAATTTGGCCTCTCTTTGTTATGAAAAAGGCCGTCTGAAATTTCAGACGGCTTTTACTTTTAACGCATCCACAATCAACTTAAATACATTGGAATGCCCGCGGCGGCTGGGGTAATAGAGGTAAAACGGTTCGTAAGTGATTGCGTATTCAGGCAACAGCTCGACCAGGTGCCCCGAATTGAGTGCATCCGCTACGCTCATATGTGCTATCCACGCAATGCCAAGGCCGTCTGAAACGGCTTGCCGGCGCAGATGATTGTTGATGGAAAAGTGCGATTTTGGCGTGAACGTAATCAGCTCTTTTTTGTATTTGAATTCCCACTGCATCTCCGTGCCGTGTTCAGCAGAGAGTTTTATGCCGATAAGGCGGTGCTGTTGCAGATCATCAATATTTTTCGGCGAACCGTATTGCGCCAAATAATCGGGCGAGGCAACCAATACCATTTTGAGCGGTGCAGAAATCGGCACGGCAATCATCTCTTTCGCCACATCGTTGCCCAGCCGCACGCCTATGTCAAACCCTTCTTTCACAATATCTGCCCAGCGGTCGTCCACCACGATTTCCAAGCGGATTTTCGGGTATTGGTTCAAAATCGGCTTTAATTTTGGATACAACACGGCTTCCGCTGCCATTGCAGGGGCATTGATGCGAATCAATCCCGATGGCGTATTCAAAAAATCATTTAAAGCATCGACTTCTTGGTTTATGGCTTGATAAAGCGGAGAAAGTTGGTCGAAAAGCTGCTGTCCGGCTTCGGTCAGCGACACATTGCGCGTAGTGCGGTTGAGCAGGCGCAAATTTAGCCGCGTTTCTAAATTTTTCATGCTGTGGCTCAACGCCGAAGAAGAAATCCCCAAAAGCTGTCCTGCCTTCACAAAACTCTGAGTTTGCGCCAGCGTCAAAAAATAATTCAGCTCGTTAAAGTTCTGCATTTTCCTACCCCGTTTTAGGTGATTAGTGAATTTAATTCACGACATCATAAAACCAAACCTAATTTATCTCAATAAAAACACGGGCTAAAATGGCTACACGTTTATGAGAACAAACAGGAGACAATATCATGCAAAACATCACATTAAACAACGGCGTACAAATTCCTGCACTTGGTTTCGGCGTATTCCAAATTCCGCCCGCAGAAACTGAACAGGCCGTGATTGCCGCCATCAAGGCAGGCTATCGTCACATCGACACCGCGCAGGTTTATATGAATGAAACCGAAGTCGGTTTGGGGATTAAAAACAGCGGCGTGGCACGCGAAGAATTGTTTGTTACCACCAAAATTTGGGTAGAAAATTTCGGCTACGAAGCCGCCAAGGCCTCGCTGGATCGTTCATTAGGCCGTCTGAATTTGGATTACATCGATATGGTGCTGATTCATCAGCCTTACGGCGACAGCTACGGTACATGGCGCGCGCTGGAAGAATATCAGGCAGCCGGCAAAATCCGCGCCATCGGCGTGAGCAATTTTTCGCCGGTGCGTGCGGTGGATTTGGGACTATTCAATAAAGTGATGCCGCAAGCCAATCAGATTGAAATTAATCCGTTCCAACAAAAAAACGAAGCCGTTTCCGCTTTGCAGGCTGAAGGTATCGCCGTGGAAGCATGGGCGCCGTTTGCTGAAGGCAAAAACGATATTTTCCACAATCCCGTGTTAAGCAAAATCGGTGCGAAATACGGCAAATCCGTGGCGCAGGTGATTACCCGATGGCTGGTGGAACGTGGCATCATTGTATTGGCAAAATCCACCAAACCCGAACGCATGGCGGAAAACTTGAACATCTTTGACTTTGCCCTCAGTGATGAAGACAAAGCAGAAATTGCCAAACTGGACGGCACGTTCGACGCCATCGTCAATCACGACACGGTGGATAATTTGAAACGTATCGCTTCATGGAAAACGGGACAATAACCGCAAACATCACATCCCTTTTTTATAAATTATTTATTCTAGGAGTAAAAATGAATATTTTATTATTAAACGGTGGTAAAGCTTTCGGCCATTCGCATGGTGAGTTAAACAACACGCTTCACAAAAAAGCAAAAGACGTTTTGACCGCACTTGGACACAATGTAAAAGAAACTGTGATTGATGCTGGCTATGATGTTGAGGCAGAAATCGAAAAATTCTTGTGGATGGATGCCGTGATTTGGCAGATGCCTGTTTGGTGGATGCACGAGCCTTGGACAGTGAAGAAATACATAGACGAAGTATTTATCGCTGGACACGGCAAGCTTTACCACAGTGATGGCCGTCATCGTGTTAGTCCAACTGAAGGCTTCGGTACAGGTGGTTTGTTGCAAGGCAAAAAACACATGCTTTCGCTTACTTGGAATGCGCCGATTGAAGCGTTCACCCGTGAAGGCGACTTCTTTGAAGGCAAAGATGTGGATGCTGTGTACATGCCTTTCCACAAACTCAACGAGTTCATCGGTTTGACCCGTCTACCGACATTTACATGTAACGATGTAGTTAAAAATCCACAAGTAGAACAATACTTCACAGACTACCAAGCACATTTGGAAAAAGTGTTTGGTTAATGATAAAACATCAACTTGAAGTGGTGGGCTTTTGCCCACCATTTTGTCAGTCGCTAATTGGTACGAAATAGTGTAGCGAAAAACCATCTGCAATTCATCATATGAAAGGACAAAACATGATTAACGGGTTAGATATCGAACGTTTCCGAACTACCATGGCAGCGGTTGAAAACGACCATGCAAAAGGCAAGGCAGTATTACGCGCCGATTCGCGCTGGGTATCCGGCACGAAGAATGAAATCTCCGTGCGCCGCTTCCCTGCCTTTACCACAGACGAACCGAAAAACATGGGCGGTGAAAACGCCGCCCCAAATCCGATGGAATACCTGATCGGCGCTGCGGCAGGCTGCTGCTCCATAGGTTTCGAGTTGCAAGCAGCACAAGCAGGCGTGAAACTGGAACAGTTTGAAATATCCGCAAGGGGCGGTATCGACATGGCCAAACTGTTCGGCATGGAAGATGGCTACGGCGGACTGGATAATCTGGTGCTAACCATAAAAGTAAAAGCCGACGCCGACCTTCCTACCCTGCAAAATTTCGCCGACCGATCAGCCGCCACCTCCCCAGTGTTAAACAGCCTGAAAGCGCGGGCAAAAGTGGTTGTGGAAAAAATCTAGACGACTCAAAACGTTTTCTTGTTTTCATTTCGTTAAAAGCCCCTTTTCTGGACAACTAGAAAAGGGCTTAATCGCTCAAAGGAGTACATGGCATGCAACAACTGCACACTTTGAAAGACATCGAACAGGCCATCGCCACACACCCTTTAGTATCACTGTACATCAAAGCCCCAATCTGCGGTGTTTGTACGGTCGTGGGCGCCCAGCTTGACTCAGCTTTGGCGGAGGAAGGAAATGTGTATGCCGTAAAAGCCGATATTGCTGAAATACCCGAAATGGCCGGACGTTTCCACGTGCTGACCGTACCTGCATGGCTGCTGTTTTATCAAGGCAAGGAAGTAGAACGGATGGCCCGCTTCATCCCTCAGGCACAGATGAAGCAGACATTGGCAAAATGGACAAAAGTAGCAGAAAGCGAACATCAGTAACCGGTCTATCAATGTTTCAGACGGCTGCGGTCTTGATAATGATGCAAGCGGTCAAATTTTTAAGATGATTTGCAAAACACTTAAAAATTTGACCGCTCTTTATTACGAAAAAGGCCGTCTGAAACAACTTGCAGACTGAGATAATTATTGATGAAACGCTGTGATTTGTACACTAAAACCATCTTCTGAAAATTCCCTTTGACATTCCCTATCTTTCCCTCTAAAATACGTTCAAATTTTTAAACATATAAACTCAAAAAGCCGAATATGCCGCAACAAACCATGAATTTAATGCGCGAGTGCATTCCTATTTTTACCGTGTTGAGTGATGAAAACCGCCATCAAATCCTGCGCGTGCTGTGGGAACATGGCAAGATGAATGTGAATGAGCTGACCGAGCATCTGCATCTGTCGCGCCCTGCGGTGTCGCATCATTTGAAAATCATGCTGCAAGCCGGAGCGGTGGCGGTGGAGCAGGTCGGCAAAGAGCGTTTTTACAGTATTGCCATGGCGGATGCGGTGGCGAGATTGAAACAGCTTGCCGATTTGATGGCTCAAAATTGCCCGCTTTCAAAATAGGGTTATCCGTTAACCCTTTATTTTTACCCAAATACGTTTATATTTTTAAACTTATCAACTTAAAGGAACGATTATGTTATTCACGCCATTCACTTTTCAAAACGGCAAAACCGCCAAAAACCGTATCTTCAAATCCGCCATGGAAGAGCAACTTGCCCAAAACGACCAGCCGTCTGAAAAACTCATCCGCCTGTACGACACTTGGGCAAAAGGCAGCGCAGGCGTTTTGGTGACGGGCAATGTGATGGTCGCCGAAAGCGGCAAAGGTTCGATAAACGATGTGGTGATTTCAGACGACTGCAGCCTTGAGATGCTAAAAAAATGGGCGAAAGCCGGCACGCAAAACGACACGCTGCTCATCATGCAAATCAACCATGCGGGCAAACAGTCGCCTGCGGTGGTCAATAAAATGCCGCTTGCGCCGAGCGCCGTGCCGTTGGTGGGCATGGACGGCTTTATCAATCCGCCGCGCGAATTGACTGCCGACGAAATCAACGGGCTGATTCAGCAATTTGTACAAACCGCGAAAATTGCCGAACAGGCGGGCTTTTCAGGCGTACAGATTCACGCCGCGCACGGCTATCTCATCAGCCAATTTCTCTCGCCGCACCACAACCGCCGCCAAGACCAATGGGGCGGCAGTTTGGAAAACCGTATGCGCTTCCTTTTAGAAACCTACACCGCCATCCGCGCCACCGTGGGCAAAGATTTCTTGGTAGGCGTAAAACTCAATTCGGCGGACTTCCAAAAAGGCGGTTTTGACGAAAGCGAATCGGTGCAGGTAGTACAAAAACTGTCAGAAATGGGCATTGATTTTATTGAAGTTTCCGGTGGTAACTACGAAAGCCCGCAAATGCTCGCTGCCAAAGACAGCACCCGTAAACGTGAAGCCTTCTTCATTGATTACGCCGAAAAAGCCCGTGCAGTCAGCCAAGTTCCATTGATTATCACTGGTGGCTTCCGTTCACAAAGCGCAATGGAAGATGCCTTATCCAGCGGCCATTTAGATTTGGTCGGTGTTGCTCGTCCGTTTGCCTTAGTCCCTGATTTGGCGAACAAAATGCAAAACGGCTCTTACCAAACCGTACAAACTGACCGCATCAAAACTGGCGTGGCATTGGTTGATAAAAAAGCAGGGGCAATGTTGGAAATGAACTGGTATATGACGCAAATGGACTTGATCGGACAAGGAAAACAGCCTGATCCTAAATTGTCGGCGTGGAAAGTATTGCTGAAAACTTTGTGGGAAAATGGAAAAGCAGGGTTAAGTACTGGCAGATCTTGATGGGGTAAGCAGGGATTTGAAGGAGGATTAAATTTTAAAATTTAACCGTATTTAAAAGTATGAATATAAATAAGTTGATACTAAAAAACCATTTGAATCTTTAAGTTCAAACGGTTTTTTAGAATTTACGATAAAGACATTAATACAGAAAAGACCTTGTTTTAGTTGAGATTTAAAATAAAAAATAATGAGTAGATTTAAAATGAGCGTATTGGGGCTTGAGCTAACAGTGTGTTGATGTGTGAAGTAGGTAATTATTGTAAATGAGCCACATTGTTAAGCTGCTCAATATGAAAACCGCTTTCACTATTGTATTTCACGATACTGATCGAAGTATTCAACAATGACACGGATTTACCCTCATCACGATGATTGTCCCAAGTTGCTCCGCCTAGTAAGGACAATAAAAGCCGCAAGGTATGGCCATGCGATACCACTAAAATATTGGCTCCCGATTGATGTACCTTAATGATATCGTAAATGGCAGTCATTGCACGTACTGCTAATTGTTCAAAGGTTTCGCCACCATTACTTAATGCTTTATAAGCTGCCGGGTCATTGGTCAGTTGTTTGAATTCGGTTAGCTTCCGCAGGTCAGCGATTTGCATACCTTCCCAACTTCCAAATGATTGCTCATTTAGTCCACAGTGCTGAAAAAGAGGGATGGGACGCTGGCCGATAATATGGCTAGCCGTATCAATGGCGCGTTGTAAAATACTGGAATAAGCAGCGGTAAATTCTACTTGTTGTAGCGCCGCCCCGGTTTTCTGAGCTCCTGTAATTCCTTGTTCGGTCAGTGGTGAATTGCCTGATCCCTGCAAAAGCCCCTGTTCGTTCCATTGGGTACGGCCATGGCGAATAAAATAAAAAGTGAGTTGTTTTGACATCATAGTTCCTTGGAGAACGGGAAGTATAGGGTATAACTAATTCATGATGCAAAGGCCGTCTGAAACGATAATTTCAGACGGCCTTTTTACTTTAACGTGTGCCGTTTAGATAAGGTCGTGCCTGGAGGATGACAAGCTTACCATTGTCAAACGCCCATTCGATGTCCTGCTCACCATTAGCAAATAGCTGTTTGATTTGTTGGCCGGTTTGGTCAAGGCGACGTATTTGTTCTTGATTCATCACATTGCCACTGGTTACAGGCACCTCCCGTACTCCACCGTTTTTATCCAGTTGCAACGCTGTGGTTTCATTAGAGGAGCTGAGACGTTGTACAGAATCATTGCGACGGTTATAGACTACCTGTTCGGCTACCCGTTTGCCCTCAACGACACGAATACCCAACCCGCGTTTGGCGGCAATGTAGGCGCTGTTTTTCTGAGCAATATCATAAGGATTGATGGTAACCAGTACGCCGGAGAGATCTGCATTAATGCTTTGTTGCACAAAGACACTCATTTTCACGCTATCGTGAGGCAGTCCGGCAATACGGCGGGCTTCGTATGCACTGTAATTGAAAACAGAAGCCCAAGATTGTTTCACCGCTTCGGCCAACGTGTTTTCATTGGTAACATTTGGTACGGTAGTATACAGTCCTGCGCCGCTGAAATTGGGCAGGTCTTCGGAATTAGAGGAGCTGCGGACAAACACACCTTTGCTGTTTAATTGATTACGCCATTGCTCAGCCCATCTGTGTTTCCATTCCGATGGAATTTCGGCATCGGTGATTTTTTTCTGCAGTGTGAGTAAGGCAGTGCGGCGCTTGCGGTTGTCTCCATCACTTTGCGTTTCGATTTGTGTCAGTGTTGTCGCGTTAATACCCAGCCTATCCATCATGGCTTGATAGTAGGCAAACGGAATGCAGAATCCGTCAGGTACATTACTACCTTCAATCTGGGCGCGGATATGGCCGAGGTTGGCAGCCTTACTGCCGCAGTAACGGCTGTCATCACGGCGCAGGTTTGCCAAAGCCCGAAGGCTGTAATCGGAAACATCAGGTTGGGGCAGGGTAAAGCCGTCTGAAAAGCTTTTGCTGGTAGTATTCCGGTTGGTTTGGACAATTCGGTATTGCTTAGCAGTCGCTTCAAATTCGATACGACGGCCAATATATGGGGCTAGGATTTTTTCTGCGTCTTTAAGGTAAATATTGGGAATCCCCCAACCGCGTGCCAGTACATTCACATGCGATAGTGCAGTGGATGGTTTTTCACTGATAATCCCCGCCACAGGGGGCAACTCTAGGGGAACCTCTTTCAAAATAATAATATCGTCGGCGCCGACATTATAAAGATCATCTTCTTTGGCAATAACGCGTAATGTGCCTATCGCTTTACCTTGGTTTAGAGGCAGGTAGGGGAAATTCTTAATCAAACTTTCTTGGGTAATAAAAGGAACTTCGCTTTGTTCGGCAACGGTTTCCTGCCATAAAGAATTGGTTTTATAACGCAACGGAGCGTAGAAACTGTCTTTCAGACGGCCTGTTGCCAATTTCAACAATTCAGGCGTGATTTTGTCTCCTTCCCAAAACTCATAAACATATTCCTGAGTACTATTCTGCCAACTGATAGTACCAAACAGATAACGCCGGTTAGGACTACGGTATTGTTGATTCAATTCAGTTTTTGACAGCATGGGTTTCAAGATAGTAGCCAGATAGTGCTCATGCAGCCGAAATTTGGGAGTATTGATGTAGTCGGTACGGTTATCGTCTTCACGATCGATGAGGAAAAGGATATGAGGAATTTCATATTCACTACCTTGCTCATAAATACGCGAAAGCAAGTCAAAATCGGCCTGGCTTTTGATTGCAGATAACACAGGAATTTGTGTTTTAATTGGAGTGGCTGTTGGTTGACGCTTTTCAGACTCGTAATAAGAAGGCTTACGCGCCGTTGGTGCAGCCGTATCGAATGTCTCCGCTTCAGGACGGCACGCTGAAAGTAAAAACAATATTGGGAGGCAAAAAGCAGGTTTCATGATGTTGTCGGTTATCTAAATCAGATGAAAAGCAATATATTTATGGTAAAAATATGTATTGTGTTCTTTCCGTAGGGAGGACATGTGCTGCCTACGCGTCTTGTGTTCCCAAACAGCCTGAAACCGCAAGGATGGAGGCATTTGCGTTTTTCAGGCTGTCCCAATTTACCGCTGAATCTGCGAGGTAATCGTGCTGTCGGTAATCTTGTCGTCTTCCGCCAGCAGCATGGCTTTGGAGAGGACGACCGAGAGCGTGTTGTCGCCCTCAAACGGGATAAACAGCTTGTCGGATGCGTCTTTTTTGCGGCTGTCGGGTACGATGCAGAGGTATTGGTCGTCCGGCAGCATTAGGATGTTGCTGCTTCCGATGTGGATTTTGTAGGTACGCAGCTTGCCCTGCACAACGAGGAAGTTGCCGTCTATGTGGGCAACCTTGGTGATTTTCAGGCGCGGCAGTAGGGTTTCTAGCACGGCTTTGCGGGTTTTGGCGACTTCGCCCAAGTCACCGAAGGAATAGCTTTGCCAGTAGCTGTAAAAACGCGCCTCTCCGCCGTTGTCTTCCCAGGTCGGGTCATTACCTACGCTGGCCACGCCCACAAACAAATCCACGTCGCGCAGCACTTCTGAAAACACGCGTGGCGGAATATCAATTAAGTCCAGCGCGGTAGCATGGTAATCGTCGTCCAACCGGTGAAAGCGCACTTGGTCGGTACTGACATACTGCCAGATACCGCTTTCTGTCCATGCTTCTTCGCTATCCACCGCGTTTGTCCAAAATTCGGCGCGTAGGTTGTATTCGGGCAAATCCAACGATACGGTTGCGTCGTCGCTACCGTCCCACGCACCGGCCAGCGAGCCCCTCCAGCCGCGTCCTTTGGCAAGCGTCATATATTGGTGTTGTTTCAGGATGTGGGCGGCAAAACGGTTGCTGTATGTTTTGGTGTTGATTTCGGCTTCGGTGAGCAGATAGATTTCACGGTATGCCTGTTTCAGCGGCTGGCGGATTTCTTTGTCCTGTAGAAGTTTGCGCCACAGGGCGATGCTTTGCTGAGTGGCAAGCGTGGGATGCCACAAGCAGACTTGCAGGCAGTCTGAAACATCGGTTTGCGCTCCCGTTTCGTCCACCCATGTTCCGTCCAACCACAGTGCAGCGTGACCCTGTGTGTCGTTTTCGTCGCGGAAAAATTGCCATATTAGCGGGCGTGTGAGGCAGGACATCAGCCCGTGTTGCCAGTAATACTGTTCGGCGTGTTCCAGCGGTACGTGGTGTTCGGAGCGCATCATTTGGTCCAAGCGGTCGCGTTGCGTGGTGAGCGTGGTGTTGAGGTTTTTTTGTGCGGCTTTAATCTTTTTCAGTTTGTCGGCGTAGTCGGTTTTCACGAAGGCGGGCATGGTTTTCTGCGGCGAACCGTCGGGTTTGAACCAGCGCAGTTCGGATTTTCCTACGCCCGTAACCGCCAGACGGCAAGTGTAGCCGCCGAAGTCGTAGTCGCAGCAGCCTTCCTGCAAGCCGAAATCATCCACCGCCATATCTTCGATTTCGTTGCGGGATACACCCCGCTGTGCGGCGGCTTCGTCCAGATAGTTGGCAATCGCGTTCTGCGCGTTGCTGAACTTAATCCGAAGGCGCAGGCGAGAGAGGCAGGCGATGCCGTCCAGCCCTTTGGAGCGGAACAGCGCGTAGAAACAGGCGTTGCCCACGGAAGCATAGCGCGCCCCGAGATTGGGGATTTTGTCGTATGAATGCAGCGCAAGTTGGGTAAGGGCGGACAGGGTGGCGCTGTCGTGAAAATGGCTGCACATCCACACCAGCCCTTTGAGCACGGTTTGGTTGATGCTGCAAACGGGCAGGACATGGGTGTCGTAGCTGTATGTTCCGTGAGTAACGGTTTCGATCTGCACTTCGCTGCCGCGGACAAATTCTATCCAGCCGTGCAGCATTTTTTTGAACCTGTCCGCACCCAATGTGTCGATCAGCGTTTTGGATTCTTTCAGGTATTTTTCGCTTGGCTTGCCTGCATTGGCGGATAGGGCAAGCGCAATGATTTTGCTCCATATGTCCTGCTGTTCCGGTGGCAGCACGGCAAGTTGCGGATTGGCGTATCGGGCAAACTCGTCGTCTTGGGCGGGGAAGCAGGCTTCGGCGGAACCGCCTGCCAGTTCTGCCAGGGCGGCAAGGTTGGCGGTAGCGGCTTTCTTGTCCCACAGGTTTTCCGCAAAGACGTGGTAACGGTTGCAGGCGTTTTTCAGGCCGTCTGAAAGCGTTTTGCTCGGATTGGGAAACTGTTTTTTGATTTGGTTTATCAGATATTTGAGCGGATAGTAATCTGCCTCCTGCTCGGACAGCCCGTTATCGTCCAGCATGGCGGCAAAAATATGCTGCACATCCTGCTCCGTCATCGGCAGCGTTTTACGCGCCAGAGCCATCGCTACCGCTACACGGATGGTGCCGTAATTGCGTATCCTGTCCTCGCCCATATTTTTAAAAATTTTATTCCGTCCCCAGCCGCGTATCAAATCAATGCAGTGGATTAGGAAATCGACACGGTATTCGGGCGCGGCTTTCTCCACTTCGGCAAAACTGGGACAGAGTTTCAGGCTTATCGTGTCGTATTCGTGTGAACGGTTTTGGAGCCATTCCTTTTCCAGTGCGTTGAGAAGCTGATTGAACTTGGCACGGCGGCTGTCGGAAATCTGTATGGTTTGGTTTTGGGTCATAGGACTTTCTTTACGTATCAATGTGTTGGTTATTTCGCTGCAAAGGTGGATAACGTCGGTAAGCGTTTTCTTGTCCGCACTATTCAGGCTGTATGGGGCATCTTCTACAAAGGTGAGGTAGCGTTGCGCGGCGGTTTTCAGGCTGCTTATCCGCCCACCAGCGGCGTGAGTTTGATGAAATTGACGACCAGCCCGTCATGCAGGCACACCATGTCGTCCAGCGTTTCCAGTTGGCGGTTGTCGGCAAGGATGAAAAACGCGTTTTGCTCAAAAGCTTTCAAAGCGACGGCGATTTGCTTTTCCACGTCCACAGGTTGCGGGTGCGTGCCTTTTTTGCCGTGCGTTTCCCGAATCACGATGTCGCCGCGATCGGTGGGGATAACGAGGCTGTGGCGTAGCAGGACATCGGCGGCGCGGTTGTTGTAGGCTGCAACTTCCTGCCGCACGCGTTCGGCAATCAGCTCCGCCGCGCTGATGTGGTTGGTTCGGAACTTCAAAAACAGCTCATGCAACACTTTGCCGGAGAGATTTTGATCTTGGATGGTGATGGTAGCTGCAATCATGGATGACTCTTCCAAACAGAAAACAGACAAATCATACTGTTTTTTGATCGTTTCAGACAGGCTGAAAACAAAGCAGCCTTCACATTGATAGATGCGAGTGCAGGCTGCTCTTTATATTTTAGTTTTGAAGGAGCTTTGTTGAAGTTCACGTTTTCAGACGGCCTTTTGGAGAGAGGTATTTACCTGCTTTACACAAGTTCAGGTTGGCTATTTTGTGCCGTTGGTGATTAAGATAATAATATTTTTCATCTTGATTTATCTTGAGATAGCTGAATTTTCAATAGAAAAAGTATAGCTATTTTACAAGGACTATGAAGTGTAAATGCATAAAAAATACTAAATATAGATTAGTGTGTATCCAGCTCAATAAATAATAAGTGATAGAGAAAAAGGTCGTCTGAAAAACCAAATTTAGGTTTTCAGACGACCTTTTCATTTACGGCTTTACTGTTTATTCGATGACAACGCGCGCGTTAAGCGGCTGGACGGGGCGGTTGTTATGCGAGCCGATGGCGCGGGTGAATTTTTCTGCTTGCGCCTGATCGATGTGGTCGTAGGTTTTCAACAGCAGCCATGATACGCCTTCGCTGCACGGCGGCGTGGTCAGCGAACCGGCAAAGCGGTAGTATTTCAGTCGTTTCGGCAGCAGGGTGCTGGCGTCGAAAGCTTTGTCGAGGTTTACCTTTCCTTCCTTCATCGGCATCACGTTCCATATCGGAGCCAGGCGGTCGTTGGTTTTGCCAGGTTCGTACAATACTGCCAGTACCAAAGGCTGGCGGTTTTCGTCTAAGTGGACGAAGTGGGCTTCCATCGGGAAGGTGCGGCCTTTGATTTGGTTTTCACTGGGTACGTGGAAATGGAATTGTTTCAGGGTGTAGGTACGTCCGTTCACGCTGAGGGTATTGCCGCCTTCCGGGTAGTTGACTTGGATGGTGTGGCCGTTGTTTTCCACGTTAACCGCGCTCGGCTTGTAATCGACTTTGATGGCGGGCAGTCTGCCGGAGACGGTTTCGGTAATGTTGACGGGGGATTGGTTTTTGCCTGTAGAGCATAAACGGAACTCTTCAGAAAGCTCGCCCCAGCTTTCGGGGGAGTCGTGTCCGGTGTAACCCCAATGTGTGTGGTTTCCGTGTGCAGCTGCGGAGAATACCGCGAAGGTGGACAGCAGGAAGACAGTCAGACGAGGCAACGTACGGGTCAAGCAGGGCATTGCAATATCCTTTCTATAAGGAGGAGGGAAAAAGCATTGCGGTGCGTATGTGGAATATTGTTATTTTTTATTAAACCATAGCCATATTAAATCATTAGGTCAAGCCTTCTTTGGTTAATTCTGTTAAGGCTATGAAGTTAAAGCGAATTCATTTTTTTAAAAACGATATTATCGTTTGGAAAATTGATAATAATTTGAAATAGAAAACTTCCGTTTTTCACACCTTAAAAATTTAAGGAAGCCGACTCATGAAAAAGGTCGTCTGAAAACGTCAATTTAGGAGGTTTTCAGACGACCTTTTTGCCTCGCCTGCTAAGGGTTATTTATGCAGCCAGCATTTTTTTGCTGCCCTTGCTTTCCCACCACTAGCAAGCCGTAGCCCATATGAAACCTAAACTCAACAAGGATGTGTGAGAAACGCACGTATGCGGTTCTCAAGGTTTGAGCTAAGAGGCCGTCTGAAAAAAGAAAAAACGTTTCAGACGTCCTTTCTTTCGACAAGTTGCCACAGCAATCAGAAAAAGTAGCCTGCATCACCTTATGCACTGAAACCGCCCAATCAAACTCAGTTCGACAAATATGCCAATGATCTCAAGCGCGAAGTCGAAAAACGCGAAGGCAGAAAAATCAGCA
>NZ_KV809537.1:0-2327 GCF_001812605.1 Neisseria sp. HMSC073G10
ACGACGGCAAGACCGCCATCGACCCGATAACGGGAAAATTCAATCCCAACCTTTTGCCCGAGCACATCAAAGAAGAGATTAAAGCGCAGACCGGTGCTATCGCTTCGGTGGTGGGTGCGGCGGGAGGCAGTCTGAACGGCACCAGCGGCACAAACACCAATGCCCTGTTCAACGCACAGGTAGGGGGTGTGCTTGGACAGAATGCGGTGGGGAATAATTTATTGGCATTTAATTTAAAAAGTGATCCAAAGGCTCAGAAAAATTTTTTAAGTAAAGTAAAGAAAGAGCTTGGTGGAAAATTTGAATTAAGAGGAACAGGGAGGTTAAATAGCTTAGGCTATGAAATTATGGAATTGGTACCAATTAAGAAAAATACATTTCAGAATCTTACTATTAAAGAGAAAAAATTTTATGACATGCTTAACGAAGTTGTTGCAGATCCTAGTGGAACAGCTCAAATTACTCTGGTTTACGATGATAAAACGGTAAGGGGAGGTTCGTGGATAACTGGAAGGTTTGATGTTGGAGATATGGAAAAACTGGATACAAATAAAATTGTGTTATCTGGAAATGTATTAATTGCTCATGAATTTAATGAGCAATTAAATAAAGATAAATTAGGTATTTCACCTAATAATGTAGCTAATGATGATGATGATTTTATTAGCTCTCATAAAAATGCAATTATAATACATGAACCTAAAGTTTTAGATAATTCATTTCAATTTATTATTGAAAATGCTGTAATTAACGGAAAGAAATATGATAAATTTTATCTTAATAAAAAACAAAATAAGATAACGGGTATAATTTTTGGAACATTTCAGAACACGCCAAGAGGGAAAATACATATTTTCCAACCTTATCAAGAGGTAATAAATCCTAATAAAGATGGAAAATATAAATTTATAAATCCGGACAATCCTAATGACTACATTATATATCCTTAGAAATATTTTATTAATAATTGTTTTTATTTTGCTTTTTGGATGTTCATTAAAAGATCATCAGCATGAGGTATATAATGATTCACAATTTGAAATATTTGGTTTCATTGATCCAGATTGCATAAAGCAGGGAAAAATTTCCAATGAATGCTATAGATATAGGGAAAAGCGTAAGTAGAACATGTAGAAACAGTAGGAGTGTTTCTTTCTGATTTTTTAAAGTAAATGTACAGCTGCAAGTTTTTCGATTTTCTTACTGATAGGATAGAGCAATTCCGTTCCTAGGGTATTGAAAGCACCTAAGGGTTGCCTGTCCACCTCCCCTGGAAGCATCCTATCTGGCAGCCAAAGAGATTGTTGTAGGCACATGGGAGGGCATACGCCACCCGTGGGACAATACCATTGTTCCATTGGCCGAAGCCGTTTCCAGTCCCGTGCAAACAGTCAACAAAGTTGTGATGTCCTACGAAAACTGGAAAGCGGTTCGCGACGAAGCATATATCAACAATCCGCAACTTGCAGGCAGAATGGACGCAATGTTTGATGCCCGGGTTGGAACCAATGCAGCATTTATGGTTGTCAGCGGCGGGACGGCATCTGCCATTGTCCGCTCGCGTGCCGCCGCAAAGGTAGTGAATAGTGCCGGGAATTTAAGCAAAATTGTCCGCAAGGCCGAGGCTCCATCCGGAAAGGCTGTTCCTGTCGGCGAAGCCCGCATTCCCCAAAGCCCCCAAGCGGTAAAAGGAACAACCGTTACCTTGGCACAGGAACAACGCCTGGCCAACGGAGAGCTGATACCGAAAGGCTCTGTGGTAACGTGGTCGGACAATGCGGTGAAAGTGGTACGGCCCGACGGAAGCAAACGGGTGTTTAGCAGCCGGGATTGGGAACAGAAGGCATTGCCGAAACCGCAACTACCGAAAGATTACAGATATGATCCCAATATAGGGAAAAATAATCCGAATTTTAACAAAGAGCTTCACAAGAAAATTTATGATCAAGATCCAAGAGGGATTGAAGCTGTTAAGGCTAGAGAGCAGGTAAATAAAGCCAATAGAGAAAGAATAAAAAAATCTCCACACAGTCTAGTATTGGAAAAAGATAAGTATGGTAATGAGATTTTTTATAGGCGCATGTCTAAAGAAGATTTTATGGAATTCCAACAGAAAGGAAAATTATCTGCGACAAGTGAAACATTTATTTCCCCACTTAAAGCATATTCCGAACAGGGATATACTGGGGTACTGGTTAAATTTACTACCAAGCCAGGAACCATGGAAGTTTTAAAAAAGATTGGTACTACAGGCAATTCGGCAACAAATCGGCTCTTTCCGGATTTGCCCCGCACAGGCAAGGGCTGGACTGAAAAAACACAAGTGC
>NZ_KV809537.1:2427-2803 GCF_001812605.1 Neisseria sp. HMSC073G10
GCAAGGGCTGGACTGAAAAAACACAAGTGCAATTTAAGCTTGAAGGCCAAGGAAAGCCATATGTGAATAAAGGAAAAGGGGTAGTCAATACAGGACTGGGTAGGGCTGGCGGTAAAGAAACTTTTGAGAAACAGATTATTCATTTTGAAAAAATTGGAGATATAAAATGAGCTATTTAAATTTAGATGATGATATGTATTTGGTTTATGATTTTAAAAAAGATATGAAAAATAGAAAAAAGAAGGAGCATATTGAAGATACAAGATTACTGTCATTGAATGACGAAAGTATCTTTGGCATCAAAAAAGACAAAGGATTGTTTGCGTCGGATGAATGGTGGGCTAATATTGATTCCGGACAGATTATCACCAGAAGC
>NZ_KV809538.1:0-362 GCF_001812605.1 Neisseria sp. HMSC073G10
AAGGACAAGTCAGCGGCCAAACCACACCGAGTAAGGACAAAGATGCCCGTTGGACAAAGAAAAACGGTTTATACAGACTCGGTTACAAACAACATACCCGTACCGATGCGGAAGGCTATATCGAGAAACTGCACATTACCCCCGCCAATGCCCATGAGTGCAAACACCTGTCGCCTTTGTTGGAAGGACTGCCCGAAGGTACGACCGTCTATGCCGATAAAGGCTACGACAGTGCGGAAAACCGGCAACATCTGGAAGAGCATCGGCTGCTGGACGGCATTATGCGCAAAGCACACCGTAACCATCCGCTGACAGAAGCGCAAACCAAACGCAACCGATATTTGTCGAAGACCCGTTATGTG
>NZ_KV809539.1:0-438 GCF_001812605.1 Neisseria sp. HMSC073G10
CGGCTTGATGTTTTTCAGGTTGCCAACGCCCGCAAGAATCGGGGCTTTTACCCTCGGATTGGGGTTGACAAAGCTCGTCAGCCAGTCGGTAACGTTCAGCGCAAGCTCTTCGTTTTTCCGCTCTTCCTGCCTGATTTTGGTGTCTTTCGTCCCGCTGTGCAACCAGGTCAGGTTGCGGTATTCGGGTTTGTCCTGTCGGCGGTATTCCTCAAACAGCTTCGGATCGTTGTAGGCTTGCGGATTTCTTGCGCCGTAGTTGCGGTAGTCCCAAGTATAACCCAAGGCTTTGTCTTCGCCTTTCATGCCGATTGTGGAAATAACCGTTTGGTCGGTATAGCCGTCTTGGGAACCTTTATCCACCCAGCGCAGTATCTGCCTGCGGATTCTCATTGCCGCTTCTTGACTGCTGATTTTTCTGCCTTCGCGTTTTTCGACTTC
>NZ_KV809540.1:0-67774 GCF_001812605.1 Neisseria sp. HMSC073G10
TGAAGGCGGTGGCTCTGGACAGGGAGGCGGAGCCGAGAGTATTACGCTTGAACGAGTCGTTGACGGCGGTGGTTTGTGGGAAGATGAAGGTGAAGGGAAGCTGTACGGACGGTGAGGAGATATTTAGGGGCAATGATGCGGAGTGTAAGCCTTTTACGGGGTAGAAATCTGATCGAAAGGGAGGAAGCGGATAAAGAAAAAGGACGTGGGGGACACGTCCTTTCGGGAGATGAAATATTTAGTCTTATCAGATTGGCACACTATCAATTTTCAGACGGCCCTTTGTTATAATCCTCTCTTTACCTGAACATAAAACAGGCCGTCTTATGGAAGTCATCCAATACCCCGATTCCCCCTTCAAACTCCACCAACCCTTCCCACCCGCAGGCGACCAGCCCACTGCCATTGCCGGCCTACTCGAAGGGCTTTCAGACGGCCTGGCCTATCAAACCCTGCTCGGCGTAACCGGTTCGGGCAAAACCTACACCATGGCGAACGTCATCGCGCAAAGCGGCCGCCCCGCCATCATCATGGCGCACAACAAGACCCTTGCCGCCCAGCTTTACGCCGAAATGCGCGAGTTTTTCCCCGAAAACGCGGTGGAATATTTCGTCTCCTACTACGACTATTACCAGCCTGAAGCCTATGTGCCCAGCCGCGATTTGTTCATCGAGAAAGACAGCGCGATTAACGAACACATCGAGCAAATGCGCCTTTCTGCCACCAAAAACCTGATGACGCGCGACGACGTGATTATCGTTGCTACCGTGTCTGCCATTTACGGTATCGGTGACCCGACCGAGTATCAACAAATGGTGTTGTCCGTCAAAGAAGGCGACACCATCGAGCAGCGCGACATCATCGCCACGCTCGTTTCCATGCAGTACGAACGCGGCGATTTGGACTTCAAACGCGGCAGCTTCCGCGTGCGTGGCGACGTGATTGACGTGTACCCCGCCGAAAGCTCGGAAAACGCCTTGCGCATCAGCCTGTTTGACGACGAAATCGACCGCCTCGATATGTTTGACCCGCTTTCAGGCAGCCTTATCCAACGCGTCGGCCGCTACACCGTCTTCCCATCCAGCCACTACGTTACCCCGCGCGACACCGTATTGCGCGCCTGCGAGTCCATCAAAGAAGAATTGCGCGAACGCATCGAATTTTTCGCCCGCGAACAACGCCCCGTCGAGCAACAACGCATCGAACAGCGTACCCGTTTCGATCTCGAAATGCTCTACGAAATGGGCTTCTGCAAAGGCATCGAAAACTACTCCCGCCACTTCTCCGGCAAAAAAGAAGGAGAACCGCCGCCCACGCTGATGGACTACCTGCCCGACAACGCCATCATGTTCATCGACGAAAGCCACGTTACCGTCACCCAAATCGGCGGTATGTACAAAGGCGACGCATCGCGCAAGCAAAACCTCGTCGATTACGGCTTCCGCCTGCCTTCCGCTCGCGACAACCGCCCGCTCAAATTCCACGAATTTGAAAAAGTCATGCCGCAAACCGTCTTCGTTTCCGCCACCCCCGCCAAATACGAAGAAGAACACGCCGGACAAGTGGTCGAACAAGTCGTCCGCCCCACAGGGCTGGTCGATCCCCAAATCATCATCCGCCCCGTCGCCACCCAAGTCGACGATTTAATGAGCGAAATCAACGACCGCATCCAAAAAGGTGAACGCGTACTCGTTACCACACTCACCAAACGCATGGCGGAGCAACTCACCGACTATTACAGCGAACTCGGCATCAAAGTGCGCTACCTGCACAGCGACATCGACACCGTCGAGCGCGTTGAAATCATTAGAGATTTGCGGCTCGGTCTGTTTGACGTACTCGTCGGCATCAACCTGTTGCGCGAAGGCTTGGACATCCCCGAAGTCTCCCTCGTCGCCATCCTTGACGCAGACAAAGAAGGCTTCCTGCGCTCCCACCGCAGCCTGATTCAAACCATAGGCCGCGCCGCCCGCAACGTGAATGGCGTAGCGATTTTGTACGCCGACGAAATCACCGACTCCATGAAAGCCGCCATTGACGAAACCGAACGCCGCCGCGAAAAACAGATTAAATTCAATGAAGAACACGGCATCGTGCCGCAACAGATTAAAAAACAAGTCAAAGACATCATCGACGGCGTGTACCACGAAGAAGACAGCAGCAAAGGCCGTCTGAAAGGCAAAAACAAGGTTAAAGTCGGCGAAATCCACAACGAAGAAGATGCGATTAAAGAAATTGCCAAACTGGAAAAAGCCATGCAGCAGGCGGCTAGGGATTTGCAGTTTGAAGAAGCGGCTGTTCTTCGTGATAGAATTCGAGGGATTAAGGAAAATCTGCTTTTTGGGGTGGAGTGAACATAAATTTATAAGGAGTACATGATGGAATTTTTAATATTATCGAAACAATGCAAGATCATAATTATTGTGCTACTAAGTTTTATTTCTTTCGGATTTTATTTAAAACATCTTTCCTTAATTAAAAAAGATTATGAAGAAATTAAAAATGAATTAGATCAGGTTAGAGATGATATAACGTCAAAAAATGATGGAGATCTTATAAACGAAAGAATTAAAAAAATTAAGGAAATAATTAGAAATAAAAATCAAACTATTAAAGATTCATATTTTGAATCTATAAATATGAACTTTCTACTAAATATATTCGAGAAACTTTTAACAACTATGTCATCATGCACCATCATAACGATAATGTTTAATTATCAAGCATTGTACGATAACAATAATCCTTTGAACAAGTTGTTAATGTTTATATGGCAATACACTCCTATCGTCCTGTTTCCAATTTTAATGATATATATTGCTCATAATACTTTTAAATCATGCCTAAGCATTGCATTATATGGGGATAAGTTATTTTATCGTGCTAAAGATAATGCAGTATTGTTGATTATTTTTATACCTGCAATAATCACAATCATATTATTTTTTATCTTTTTATGTTTGGGTCTTATGTTCGCCCCTCTCTCATCTCCATCATAAATTAGCAAGCGTAGGTTGGGTCAAGACCCAACAAAACTGTTCGATTTCACAACATGTTGGGTTTGCAACCCAACCTACATTTTACTCAAGTGGCACATAATAAAAAGGTCGTCTGAAAACCGTAATTCTGTTTTCAGCAAGCCGTAGCCCGTATTCTCACCAACCGCGGGCAGCGCAAACTTTAAAACTGAAGTGTAGGGTGTGTGCGGTACGCACGCACGCGTTCTTTGCCGTTCAAACCATTGTTTCAAACTTTCAGACAACCTCAAACGTTCTCTGAAAACCTCTTAGCGTAAAGGCCGTCTGAAATCCAGTTTTCAGACGGCCTTATTGTTTATATTGCTTTAAAATCTAACAGTCAAACTCGGCAATAACCGGCGCATGGTCACTGGGGCGTTCTTGGGCGCGGGTTTCTAGGTCGACGGTGACGTCGGTAAGGGTGGCGGCGAGTTCGGGGCTGGTGAGGATGTGGTCGATGCGCAGGCCGAGTTTGCGTTGGAACATGGCGCCGCGGTAGTCGAACCATGTGTAGAACGCGCCTTCGGGGTGGATTTTGCGCAGGCTGTCGGTCAGGCCGAGGTCGAGTAGGGTTTTAAACCATTGTCTTTCGATGGAGGAGCAATGGATTTTTTCGTGCCATTTTTCGGGGTCGTAGCAGTCGGCATCGGCCGGGGCGATGTTGAAGTCGCCGAGCAGGACGAGTTTGGGGTGTGCGGCCATTTCGGCGCGGACGAATTCGGTCAATGCAGCAAACCATTGTTCTTTGTATTGGAATTTGGGGCTGTCCAGGGCTTCGCCGTTGACGCAATAGACGTTGATGATGCGCACGCCGTTGATGGTGGCGGCGATGACGCGGCGTTGCGGGTCATTGGGGAGGGTGGGCAGACCGCAATGTACGTTTTGCGGTTCGTGGCGGCTGATAATGGCGACGCCGTTATAGGTTTTTTGGCCGCTCCAGACGCAGTGCCAGCCCATCATTTGCAGGGCGGCAGCCGGGAATTTGTCTTGGTCGAGTTTGAGTTCTTGTAAGGCGAGTATGTCGGCTTGGTGGTCGGCCAGCCAGTTTTGTACTTGGGGCAGGCGGACGTTGAGGGAATTGACGTTCCAAGTGGCGATTTTCATGATGTTTCCGTGTGTGCTGTTTGGAGGGAAGGCGGTGGATTGCGCCTGTGGGAATGGGCGGTATTGTATAGCGGATTGGTTTATTTTTCGATATGGGCTGAAAGTGGCAGGCCGTCTGAAAGCTGATGTTTCAGACGGCCTTGATGTTGTGATGTGGAATAATTTGTTTATTCTGCTGGGTCTTTGAGCGTGCGCAGGGTATTGAGGATGGTGGTGGCTTCTTCGGAGATGATGCGGTATTCGATGATGCGGTGGTAGCGCGTGAAATCGATGATGCCTTCGGTGCGCAGGCGTGCGAGGTGGTTGGCAATGCCGGTCGGGGAGGAGTCGAGCGCTTGTGCCAGTTCGGTAATGCTGCGGTCGCCGTTAAGCAGCAGAAAAAGGATGGCCATGCGTTCGGGGTTGGCAATCAGTTTGAGAATGGTAGAGAGACGCTTGATTTCCATATTATTGTTCCTTTTGTTTGTTATATGAATGCTTGATTTAGGTTAAATTTGGATGATTGTAGTTTTTATTAAGATTAACCTTGTAATTCAAACTCTTACCTTGCAGTGTACATGGTTTTGTAAAACTTGAGGGCATTGTTTTGCAATTTTGTGTTCATTTTCGAGATTTTACTTCGGTTGTGAAACTGGATTGAAAAAAGACGAAAAGGCCGTCTGAAATGTTCCGTTGCAGATGATTTTGCTGACGGATGTTTCAGACGGCCTTTGATTTGGCTTTAAGTTGTTTTTTCTTTTATGTTTGTGTTGAATCAGCCGATTGATTGTTTTTAAACAAACAACTAGGTTTTATGATTCTATGCTTAGGACTACACGCCAAAGGCTTGTCAGATGCTTGGACGTGTTGTCGAAATGCGACTACTTTTTCTTCCAGCCTGCGGTCATGGCGAAGGTGATGGGGTCGTAGTATTTCGGCAGCTTGGACGGAATGCCCACATCGTTACGGTACACGACGCGGTAGCGGTCGGCGAACCAGTTTGGAACGATGGTGTATTGGTGGCGGATCAGTCGGTCGAGCGCGCGCGAGGTGGTTTGCAGCTCTTGGCGGTTGGTAAAGCTGTTGAAATGGGTCAGCAGTTTTTCGACCGCAGGATGACAGACACCGGATAGGTTGCGGCTGCCTTCGGTTTTGGCGGCGGCGCAGCTGAAGTAGTCGTATTGCTCGTTGCCGGGGCTTTCGCTGTTGCCGTAGTAGCCGGTGGTCACGTCAAAATCGAAGTCGTTCATGCGTTTTTGGTACACGGCGGAGTCGGCGGTGCGCACGTTCATGGTAATGCCGATTTTGGCGAGGTCGCTCTGCCATTTGGAGGTAATGCGTTCGTAGTTTTTGCTTGGTGCGAGGAATTCAAAGGTCAGCGGTTTGCCTTGTTTGTCGACTGCTTTGCCGTTTTTGTATTGATAGCCGCCTTTTTCAAGCAGGGCGCGTGCTTTGAGCAGGTTCGGGCGCACGCCCAGTTTGGGGTCGGTAACCGGCGGCATAGGGACGTCTTGATCCAATACGCCGTCGGGCAGCTTGGTGCCCAATGATTTGAGCAATGCGGTTTCCGCGCTGTCAGGTTTGCCGGTTGCAGCCATGGTGCTGTTGGTGAAGAAGCTGTCAGTGCGGCGGTATGCGCCGTAGAAGATGCGGCGGTTGACGCTTTCGTAGTCGAAGCTTTCAATCAAGGCGCGGCGGACGTAAATATTGTCCAAGGGCTTGTGGCGCATATTGATGACGAAGCCTTGCATGCCGGCCGTGCTGTTTTGTATCCATTCGTGTTTGGACAGATTGCGTTTTTTGAGGACTTCGTCGGAGTAGGCGCGCGCCCAGTTGCGGGCGACGTTTTCTTGTACGAAGTCATATTGGCCGCCTTTCAGCCCTTCGATGCGGACAACTTCGTCTTTGACGTATTTGATGCGGATGTGGTCGTAGTTGTAGCGACCTTTGCGCACGGGCAGATTTTGCGCCCAGTAGTTTTTGTCGCGGACAAACTCGCTGATGCGGCCGTTTTCAGCTTTGGCAAAACGGTAGGGGCCGGAGCCGATCGGCAGGCTGTTGGGTGCGGCTGCCAGGCCTTTGGGATAGCTTTTATGCGAGAAGACGGGCAGGCTGCCGAGAATCATGTGTAATTCTGAGTTGCGCTGTTTGAAGCGGAACACGACGGTGCGATCGCTGGGCGTTTCCACTTTGGCCACGTCGCTCCAGTAGAAGTGGTACATGGGGGCGGCGGCTTTGTCTTTGGTCAGGATGTTAAATGAAGCGGCAACGTCTTTGGCCAAAACGGGATCGCCGTTGTGGAATTTGGCTTTGGGGTTGATTTTGAAGGTAACGGAAAGGCCGTCCGGCGCCAGGGCGATGTCTTCGGCAATCAGGCCGTAAA
This sequence comes from Neisseria sp. HMSC073G10, assembly GCF_001812605.1. Taxonomy (NCBI): domain Bacteria; kingdom Pseudomonadati; phylum Pseudomonadota; class Betaproteobacteria; order Neisseriales; family Neisseriaceae; genus Neisseria; species Neisseria sp. HMSC073G10. Next base: position 6,484 of record NZ_KV809540.1, read on the forward strand.
CGGCGTAAGGTTCGTCCATGCTTTGCTCGGTCAGGGTGTCGAGCGTCAGCATGCTGATGCCGTATTCGTGGTTGCCTTTGAGGGTAAAGGGATTGAGCGTGTCAAAAGCACCGAGGAAAGGCGTGGTAAACGAGCCGCCTTTGGGAGCGTTGGGATTGACGTATTCGAAGGCGGTAAAGTTGGCCGGATATTTCGGTGGTTGGCCAAGGCTTACGCCGTGGGCGGCAAAAGCGGCAGATGGAATCAGACCGAGCAGCGAGAGTAGGGCTGGTGTTTTCATCTATTTTTCCTTGTAGGTTGAATGTAGTATTCAGTAGTGTGCTGATTATAGCAAAGGCCGTCTGAAACTTGATATTTTTGCTTTCAGACGGCGTCAGGTTTAAGAGGATTGTTTTTTCGTATGGGCACTGAACTCGGCCAGCGTCATGTTCAAGGTTTCCAAGCAGGGTTGCATAATGTGGTCAACCGTTTGATTGACCTTGTCTTTATTAAGCGTTTGCGGACGGTAGACAAAAAGTTTGAACAGCTCCGCCAAGTCGATGGACTCTGCCCCCATTTTCAAGACCCAGCCCTGACGGCCGGAATAGACATAACCGTGTCGCGCCAGTTTTTCCAAAAGCTCGCCCAATTCGTCAAAGCCCATATTGATATGCCGTCTGAACTCCTGCACCGGCAATGCCTTGCCGCTTTGTTGGGCAGAATCGAGCAGCAGCAGGATTTTCAATACATCGTCAAAGCGGCCGCGCGCATCCAAACTGCGGCGGAACGCTTCGCCGCGCCAATAGGACAGGGACGAGGTCAAAACTGCGCCGCCCAATACCAACGTCCATAACAGGTTGAGCCACAACAGGAAAAACGGTACCGCGGCAAATGCGCCGTAAATCGATTTGTAGCCGTCAAAGTTGCCCATATACCAAGCGAACAAAAAGCGTGCCGTTTCCAAGCAAAACGCCGTTACGGCCGCGCCGACCAAAGCATGGCTGGCAGGCACGAAACGGTTGGGCACAAAGCGGTATAAACCCCACAGCAGCAGCGTAATAAATGAAACCGTAGTGATGACCCTCAGCCATTCCGAACCGCCCACTACTTGCACCTGACCGATCACGACCGACAAGCCCACGCCCAAAGACAAAGGCCCAAACGTCAGCAACGCCCAATACACCAAAAACTGCATCATCCAAGGCCGTTGCGAATTGACGCGCCAAATCCGGTTGAACGCATTGTCTATCGTCCGAATCAACATCAGCGAGGTTACGACCAACATCACACTGCCGATCGCCGTCAGATTGGTAGCCTTATCGCGGAATGCATTGATGTAGTCAAACACCATGTCCGCGCCCTGCGGAACGATGGTGCGGTTGATAAAAGAGATAAATTCCCCCGACCATTGGTCGAAAACAGGGAAGGCAGAAGCGACGACGACCATCACCGTCAACACGGGCACCAAAGCCAAAAGCGTCGTAAACGTCATGCTTGCCGCTACCTGCGGCACGCGCTCCTCATCAAAACGGCGCACGACAAACCAAGCGAACGCCACGCCTTTACTCTTTAAAAAACCTTGCCACCATTGCGAAAACGGCATAACCTTTTCCCACTTTTAAATTGAAATTTCTTCTTTTCAGACGGCCTGAGTATTTAAAAGGCCGTCTGACACCTGACAGCATTGTAACGGAAACCCCAAATGAACCCAAATCCTCTGAAAATCCTCGTTCTCTTTTATTCCCAAAATGGCAGCACGCGCAACCTTGCCCGCCAAATCGCACGCGGTATCGAAAGCGTGGACGGTTGCGAAGCCGTATTGCGTACCGTTCCCAAAGTTTCCACCGTTTGCGAAGCCGTTGAAAAAGCCATTCCTGACGAAGGTGCGCCATACGCGACTGCCGACGACCTCAAAAATTGCGCCGGCCTTGCGCTCGGCAGCCCGACGCGTTTCGGCAATATGGCCGCCGCGATGAAATACTTTATCGACGGCACCATTCCCCTTTGGCTCGGTGCAGAACTCGTCGGCAAACCTGCCACCGTTTTCACCAGCACATCTTCACTGCACGGCGGCCAAGAAAGCACCCTGCTGACCATGATGCTGCCCCTGTTGCATCACGGCATGGTCATCAGCGGCATTCCATATACCGAGTCCGCGCTCAGCAATACCCAAAGCGGCGGCACGCCTTACGGCGCAAGCCATGTTTCCGGCCACGACAGCAAGCCGGCATTGACCTCCGAAGAAAACGATATTGCCTTTGCACAAGGTAAACGTTTGGCAGAATTGGCAAGAAAATTGGCAGACTGATTGCCTTATCATAAAAAGATTAAGGCCGTCTGAAAACCTGATGATATGGGTTTCAGACGGCCTTTTAGTTAATTGGGACTAGATAGAAAATAAATATTTTGAATTAAACAAAATACTTAGAAAATAATGATTAAAACATAGTTCCATCGGGCTACATCTTTTTGATAGAATCTGCGACCAAATTGTAAAGATAAGCTAATTGGAGAGGCTATGTCACTACCTGTATTTCCCTATGGCAAATTAAGCTTTGCCGTCAGTCTGGCGCTGTGTTCGGCGTATTCTTTCTCGACCGAAGTAGAAAATACCCAGCCGCAAGAGCGTGTCGATTTACCGACAGTTACCGTCCAAGGAGTCGGTAAACAGACTACTTCCAACTACACCATTCCCGCTTCCTCCGCCGCGACAGGCATCCGCCTGACCCAGCGCGAAACGCCGCAGTCCCTGTCTGTCGTAACGGCAAAACAAATCGAAGACCAAGGCTTGGACAGCCTGCAGGACGTATTGAAACAAACACCGGGTGTGTTCCACAGCAAAATGGGCAACAACGTATCCGGCCACAGCGAGTTTATTTCACGCAGTCAGGCCGTTGACAGCATTTCCGTGGACGGCGCGCCCAAATTCCTTTACGACGGTAAAGCCATCCGCCGCGGTACCAACAATCTGGACAGCGCATTGTATGACCAAGTCGTCGTCGTGCGCGGCGCAAGCGGTTTGTCCAACGGCGGTATGGGCGAGCCGGGCGGTACGGTTGCTTTGGAACGCAAAAAACCGACTGCCAAACCTGCCGTCAGCGTAGAAGCCGGTGTCGGTTCGTGGAACCACTACCGCTTCGTCCTTGATGCCAATCAGCCTTTAAATGCAGACAATACCTTGCGCGGCCGCGCTATTTTGGTCAGCGACCACGGCGGCGATTACCTGCCGAACACTTCGCGCCACAATCATACGTTCTACGGCATTCTCTCCTACGACATTGCCCCTCAGACTCAGTGGAATATCGGTACGGAAATACACCGTTTCCGCAATACCGGCAGCTCGCCTTTCAGCTATCTGACCGTGGCGGGAAACCCTAGAAAAAATCAACCTTTCAAACCATTTGCAGCCTCACCGCGCAGCAATGCCTCGGCAAAATGGGCTTACGGTAAAGAAAACAGTGCGGAAATCTTCACCTCTGTCAATCATGAGTTTGAAAACGGTTGGGCTCTGAACGGCAACTACAGCCATACTTATGGAAAAAGTGATGCAGTTTCCGGTATAGCCGGTCCTTTTGTCATTTATCCGGACTATTCCGCTAAATTCGTTGCCGAGCGCGACCAAGCCAAGTACACCGACCAAGATTTTTCTCTGAGTTTGGACGGCGATTACCCGCTTTGGGGACGCAAACATGAATTCAATGCCGGCATCAGCTATCAGCACAATAAGGAAACTCTTTCATATTACGACAAAGATAAAGATAGGGTTGTCCCTGATTTGCGCCTTTTCGACGGAAATTTCACAAAACTGGCCATGCCCTACCTTCGCGACGGCTTTGCCCATATGAAAAACCTCTCTGTTTACGGTTCGACCCGTTTTAAACTAACCGACAGGCTGGCATTGATAGGCGGCGGACGGTTTGTAGATTGGCAATACCACTACAGTTCCAATCGCAACAATTTTGCCGACAGCAGGCATAAAAACAAGGTATTTATCCCCTATTTGGGCGCAAGTTATGATTTAAATGACAATCTGACAGCCTACACCTCCTATACCACCATATTCCGCCCGCAAGTGCGCTATTTGGATCAAAACGGCAAACCGCTGGAACCGCAACGTGGCAAAACATATGAACTCGGCTTAAAAGCCTCAGGGTTTGAAGGCCGTTTGAACGCTTCTGCGGCTGCGTTTATCAATAAACGCGACCATTTGGGGAAAGAAATTGACGATGAGGAAAATCAACGGTTTTACTATGAATCTATTGACCGCACGACGACCAAAGGCGTGGAATTGTCCGTCGGCGGACGCTTGAGCGACAAATGGCTGCTCAATGCTTCTTATGCGTACTCCAAACTCAAAAATGATTCGGGCAATGTGGTCAACCCTTCTTATCCTGCCCACCTTTTCAAACTCTTTACTGCGTATGATGTTACCGACCGCCTAAACTTGGGTGCAAACGTCAACTGGCAAAGCGGTACAAACGCCTATGATGAATACCAGCCCTTCACCGCTGCCGGTAAAGAAGCACTGACCCAACGCCCATACGCTACGCTGGACTTGACCGCGCATTACAAAATCGGCAAATCCACCCGCATCGGTTTAGACTTTGAAAACGTGTTCAACAAACGCTACCGCCCCATGCCGGATATTCACGTTTACGGCACGCCGCGTAGTGTGACTGCAACGGTTAAACATACGTTCTAATTGAAAAGAAAAGTAGGACAGGCCGTCTGAAAACCTAAATTATCGGGTTTTCAGACGGCCTTTTGTTTATATCTTAAACTTGCAAAAACCGTCTGTTTGTTTTATAAATGTAAACCATTATTATTCAAATAATAAGGTTATGTAATGAAAAAGAAAGCGATTGCCTGTGTAATAGGGGCGGTTTTTTCCGGACAGTTATATGCGGCTCAGATGCCAGTGGCTCAGGCAGAAATAGAGCCTGTGGTGGTCACGGCCGACCGTAATGCGCAAACCTTGGATAAAGCCGCGCCGAATGTGTCGGTTATCGGACGCAAAACCTTGAATCAAGCCTCGGCGCAGAATTTGGACGATATCGTGATGTATGAATCCGGCGTCAGCGTGCCGTCAGACAATAACCGCCGCGGTCATGCCGGTATCAATATCCGAGGCATAGACGGCAACCGCATTCTGATGATGGTGGACGGCGTGCGCATTCCCGAATCTTATGCAGGTGGCGGCTCCAACGGCGCGATTTCGGGACGCGATATGGTCGAAAGCGACACGCTCAAGCAGGTCGATATTGTCAAAGGCCCTTATTCCGCGCTGTACGGCAGCGACGCGCTCGGCGGCGTGGTGAACATGGTGACGCTCTCACCGAGCGATTTTGTCGATGCGGGCAAACGCGGGCATTTCGGTTTGAAACACGGCTACCGCAGTCGCGACCGCAGCCATGGCGTGACGGCGACTGTGGCAGGTTTCCATGAAAACGCCGAAGGTCTGCTGATGCTGACGCGCCGTCAAGGTCATGAAACCGAAAACATGGGCAGTGATACCAGCTACTCGACTGCGCGTACTGCCACCAATCCACAGAAAAACAATGCCTACAATATTTTGGCGAAAGGCAATATCGGCAACGAACGCCACCGTTTTGAAACTTTGTACGAACAGTATTACCACGCCAACGACACCGTGTTGGCAAACGGCTTGGGTTCGCAATCGCGCGGGCCGGTAACCATCGCAACATCCGAGAGCAATGCTCGCGACCGTATCCGCCGTCAACGTATCGAAGCGGGCTACCGCTACGCTGGCGAAGGCCGTCTGAAAGAAGCCAACCTGACTGCCTATCAGCAAAAACTGCGTACGGAAGACGATGCCGTCGATGCGAGTATTACGCGTATGGGCGCGCGCCAATTAGGTAACTCGACCCGTTATTCCGACTACGGTTTCAATCAGACCATACGCGGGCTGAACGGGCGTAGTGTGTGGGAATTTGACGGTGCGGTCAAACAAACCGTCGTTGCCGGCACAGAATACAAACACACCGAGACCGCCCGTCCGCGCGACAGCCTGACAGTGGACAATCTGACCGGCGCCGTCAGCAAAGTTTATGCAGGCAGCACCTATCCGAATAAAACTTTCCCCGACAGTAAGCGCAAAACGTTCAGCGTTTACGTACAAGACAGCCTGACCTTCGGCAACGGCATCGTCCTGACCCCGGCCTTGCGTTACGAAAAAGACAAGCTGAACACGTCGACCGACCAAGCCTATCTCAACGCAAATCCCGGCGGAACGGCGACGCGCTTTAGCGATTCCGCGTTTACGCCCAGCCTGCGCCTGAGCGTGCCGATGGGTGAGCAGTTCACCGGTTTCGCTACTTATTCACAAGGCTTCCGTACGCCGCCGTTTGACAGCGCGACCATGGCGTTTGCCAATACGACCTACGGCTATGCCGTCATTCCCAATGCCAACCTCAAATCCGAACGCTCCAACAGCTTTGAATTGGGGATGAAGTTCAAAAACGAACGCGCCCGTGCGCAAGTCACCGCGTTCTACAACCGTTACCGCAACTTCATCAACCGCACTGAAATCGGTACCTCCACCGTTGGCAGACGCCCGATTATCCAGTACCAATATCAAAACCTTGATCACGTCAAAACCTACGGTGCTGAAGCTTCTGCCGCCTACAAATTCCTGCCGGGCTGGCAAGTCTCCGGCAGCATCGCTTGGATGCGCGGTGAGCAGCAGGACGGCAAACCATTGGATTCCGCTTATCCGCTTAACGGCGTTTTGGGTTTGGATTACACGCAGGAAAAATGGGGTGTCGGCACCAAGCTGCGCTGGTCGAAAAAACATAGCCGCGTCAGCAGCGACACTGTTTTCCAAGCACCGGGTTATGGCGTATGGGATGTCGGCGCGTGGTACAAGCCGTTTAAAAACCTCGAAATCGGCGCAAACATTTACAACGTCGGCAACAAAAAATACTGGCAGCACACAGACGTTGCCGGCATGAGCCGTACCAGTGTGATGGACTTGTACACCGAAACCGGTCGTAATTTCGCTGCGACCGTACAACTGAAGTTCTAATGTGATTCAACCGTTTTCAGACGGCCTGGAAAAACGATCAGGCCGTCTGAAAGCATACAACAAGGAAAAACAATGAAACTCAAACTCCTCCTGCTTTCCGCGTTTATTTCGTTGGCCGGCACTGCACACGCGCAACGCATCGTCGTGTTGACCCCCGATACGGCAGACATCGTTGCCGCGCTCGGCGCATTGGACGAAATCGTCGGCCGCGATCAGACTGTTCAAAATCCGGCGTTGAAAAACAAGCCCAGTATCGGCATTCATCGCCGCCTGACGGTTGAACCGATTGTGGCCGCCAAACCCGACATTGCCATCGGTTCATGGATGGCGCAGCCTGCCGATATTTTTACCCACCTGCAAAAAGCAGGCATTAAAGCCGTCAATGTTGCGCCCGATGACAGCATCGCCTCCTATCCGCAAAGTATCCGCAACATCGGTCAGCTTATCGGCAAAAGCGCGCAGGCGGATAAGTTGGCCAGTAAGTGGCAGGCGGATATGAAACAACAGCCTTCCAGCGGCAAACGCTACCTCTTCAGCTACGACGGGCGCATCGTATCGGGCAAAAATACTGCCGCCGACGAAATTATCCGCCGCGCCGGCGGTATCAATGCCGCAGCCGCCATTGACGGCCTCAAACCGATGACGCGTGAGGCATGGATTGCGGCCAAACCCGACATCATCATTATTGCCGACCACAACACCGCCATGATAGGCAACGTCAAAACCTTTGCCGCACGTCCCGAAATCGCCGGCTCGCCTGCCGCGAAAAACGGCAAAATTTATTTGTGGAAGGCCAACGATATGTTCCGTTACGGGCTGGATACGCCACAAGTGATTCAGCGTTTGCACGGTTTGGCGAAATAAACGCGCCTGATTTGAAAAGCCTGCCCGATTTTTGTTTTCAGACGGCCTTGATTTGTTCCTTCTTATTGAGGAGGAAGCAAAACGGTTGTCTTAAAAATGCCGTCTGAAACCGTCCCTCAATCCGCTTAAACCTCATGATGTCATGAAACCGCATACCCTTACCCTCTGCCTGCTGCTTACTGCCGCTGCCGTTTATTTGTGCTGCGGCATCGGTTTTGGCGCGTGGGAGTCGCCATTGGCGATGGATGAAACCGTCCGCCAAATCCGTTTACCGCGCATCTATACCGCACTTTTGGTCGGAGCCGGTTTGTCCGCTTCGGGGGCGGCATTGCAGGCTTTATTTGAGAACCCGCTGGCCGATCCGAGTTTGATCGGGACGTCGGGCGGGGCGGCCTTGGGCGTGATTGTGTTATTGGCTTTGGGCGGCGGCGCGATGGGTGTGCCGGGCGCGGCTTTTCTCGGTGCATTGGGTGTGTGCCTGCTGATTTTGGCGGTGCACAAACTGCTTGGTGGCGGTACTTTGGGATTGCTGGTGTTGGGGTTTGTGTTGAGCGCGTTTTCGGGCGCGGTAGTCAGCATGATTTTGTTTTTATCTGACGATTTGGTATTGCGCAGTGCAACCACATGGCTGTCGGGTAGCCTTGCCGAAGCCGGTTTCTCATCTCCTGTCGCGGCAATCACGGTCATGTTGCCCGGTTTTCTGATTTTGCTGTCGGCAGGCAGGCGGCTGGATGTTTTGATGACGGGGGAAGACACGGCTGCCAGTATGGGGGTATCAGTTGGGGCATTGCGTGTGCAAACCGTAATCGGCGCGGCATTGATGACGGGAGCGGCGGTATCGCTTTCGGGCATCATCGGTTTTCTCGGCATGATGATCCCCAATGTGCTGGCGCAAACCGTCGGCGGCAGCCGCCGCAAACTGATTGCGCTGTCGGCTTGGTTGGGCGCAGTATTTTTGATGGTGGTAGATGGCGCAGCGCGCTGGCTGACATACCCTGTCGATCTGCCGGTCGGTATCGTAATTGCCTTATTGGGCGGACCATTTTTTATGTATTTGTTTATCAAGCCTTTGAAAAGCCGTTGATGCCTAAACAGGCCGTCTGAAACTTTATTGCACCATATCTTTTGCCATGCACACCTTATTTCAAATCCGTAATCTTTCCGTCCGCGTCCAAGACAAAACCCTGCTTGAAATTGATCAACTGGATATACCTTCGGGCATGACCGTTATTATCGGCCCGAATGGCGCAGGCAAATCTACTTTGCTGCGGGCATTAATCGGGCAAACGGGGCAGGGGGGAATCACGCTTTTCGGTGAGGCCGTTACGCCGCAAATCCGCGCGGGCAGGGTGGCATGGGTCGGGCAGCATGGCCGTTATAATATGCCGATGACCGTACGTGAATACATTGCGTTGGCGTCATTCGTACAAAAAGGCCGTCTGAACCATGAATGGGCGGACGAGTTGCTCGATTATTTTGATTTGACGGCATTGGCGGATAAGCGTATCGGCAAGCTCTCAGGCGGCGAGCAACAACGCGCCAACATCATCCGCGCCCTGTTGCAAAACGCGCCGGTCTTGCTTTTGGACGAACCGTGCAACCATCTCGATATTCGCCACCAACACCGCCTGATGCAGTATTTGGTCGGGCATTCAAACCGTGCCTCATCAATGATGGTATTGCACGATTTAAACCTCGCCGCGCGTTATGCGGAACATATTATTTTGATGAATAAGGGAAAAGTCGTTGCATCAGGCAAGGTGGGCGAAGTGATGCGCCCCGACTTGCTTGAATCGGTTTACGGTTGGCAGATACGCCGTTGCGAAGATGAAGCAGGGTTTTATTTCAGAAGCTGAGCGCCAACAGGCCGTCTGAAAAACGATAAAGAAAATTTATTTTATCGTTCAAAAATAAAACGAGATGGGAGGATGTTCCCGACTTGAAGAACCAAATTTTGTGCATTTCACAAGTAAAATGCCGATTTCCATAAAATAGAAATACATTTAATTATTTATAGAATACAATATTTTAAAATAATACTGATTTTTAATTACTCAAAAATGTTGACAAGAAAACGATGATGGTTATTTAATATATCAATCTTATTAATAATTTTTATTAATCATTATCATGGTACAGCAGCTTGTTTGGACTCCGAAACAATCCGCGCCCAAGGCATTTCCCGAACGTCAGGCATTAATGCCCGTTTGGGGCGGTGTTCCAATGCCGCGTCCCCAGTGGCAGAACATTTGGAAGAAAAAGCTTCCCCATGCCACCGATGTGGATGCGCTTGCTTATCTGCATATTCCATTTTGCGCCAACCATTGCGTTTTTTGCGGCTTCTACCGTAATGCGTGGAAGGACAGCCAAAGCAGCGTGTACACCGACAAAATTATCGAAGAAATGGCCGCTGAAGCCGAAGTCCGTACAGGAAAGGGCAAAATCCGAGCCGTTTATTTCGGGGGCGGTACGCCCACCGCGTTGCTTACGGAAGACCTCGTCCGCCTGATTCGTGCCTGCTACCAATATTTGCCTCTTGCCGAAGACTGCGAGTTCACCATCGAAGGGCGCATGAGCCATTTCGATTTGGAAAAAGCACAGGCCTGTCTCGAAGCAGGGGCCAACCGTATTTCCATCGGCGTGCAAACCTTCAATACCGCTATCCGCCGCCGTCTCGGCCGCAAACACAGCGGCGACGAGGCGTTTGAATATTTGGCAAAACTGTGCGAACTCGATGCCGTGATTGTCGCTGATTTGATGTTCGGCCTGCCCAATCAAACCGATGAAGTTTGGCAAAACGATATCGCCCGTGCCACCGAGCTGCCGCTGTCCGGTTTGGATACGTACGCGTTCAACCTTTATCCCATGCTACCCATCAACCGCATGATTGAAAAAGGCGCATTTCCGACACCGCCGGGCTTTGATATTCAGGCAGACCAATATGCCTACACGGTTGAAACACTACTGGAAAAAGGATGGGAACAGGTCAGTAACAGCCACTTCGCCTATCCCGGCCGCGGCGAGCGCAACCGCTACAATACCCTGATCAAATCCGACATTCCCTGTTTGGCGTTCGGCTCCGGCGCAGGGGGTAACTTCGGCGGTTTCAGCTATCAGGTGCAGGGCGATTTGGAAAGTTATCTCGCCACGCCGAAAGGCGAGAAAAACATCGCATTTATGAGCGGCCATAGTCCAAATAAAGCACTGCTCAGCAAAGTTCAGCACGATATTGAAACAGGCCGTCTGAATCCATCATTGTTCGACGGCAACAAAGCAGCGCAAAAGCTGATTGCCCAATGGCAGGAAATGCAGCTTTTTAAAGAACCCGATTCAGACGGCCTGATCCGTTTGAATACCAGCGGCCGTTATTGGTCGCCCACCCTTATCCGCAAACTCATGCTCACTCTTCCGACTCAAGAAAAGGATCAAACCATGCAAAAACTTTCAGCCGAACAACAAACCATGTTGCGCCAATCATTAGAAAAAAATCCTGGCCAAGTGCTGGAAATGCTGGCCGCGCAAAACCAATGCAGTTTTGAAGACGTTATCCGCTGCCTGCCTGAAGAGAACGTGCGCCAAACCGAAGGCAGCCGCATTGTCGAAATCCTCCAAGCCATCGCAGCATGGGATGAATCCGTTACCTTCATCGCCCACACCCCCGATGCCATCGTCGAAGTCAGCGGCAAACTGCCAAACGGCAAAGTCGGCCGCGGTTTCTACAACTTTGACCATCCTGAAACTGACGGCGGCGTACACGGCCACATCTACTATGAAAACTGCGCCTCCATCTACCTTTTGGAACGCCCGTTCATGGGTAAAGCCACTTGCTCGCTCAACTTTATCAACCGCAACGGTGGCGCCATGTTTAAAATTTTTGTCGGCCGCGATGAAGCAGGCGAGTTGAAACAACACCAAATCGAAGCCATGCGCAAACTGTTTAATGCCGCTTAAACGGTTTCAGACGGCCTGAAAATCCGTTCCTTGTTGCATAGAGGAGCGGATTTTCTAACAATAAACATCTACCATACAAAGGAACCCCAAACATGCAACTCATCTTCGGAGCCAACGGCCCGTCTGGCCGAGCCTATATCCGCACATTGACTGACTCAGCCGATACCGTCGCCGTATTGAGAAGGCCGTCTGAAGACAGCTTTTTTACCGAACACAATATTCAAACCGTCGTCGCCGATGCGCTTGATGCCGATGCGCTCGATAAAGCGTTGGCACAATACCGTCCCGATACCGTGATCAGTTTTGTCGGAGGCAAAAACGAAGAGGGCATCCGCAGCGATGCGCTGGGCAATATCAACATTATTGCCGTTACGAAAGCCGTCAATCCGCAAGCCCGCTTTGTACTGATTACCAGCATGGGCTGCGGTGAACAATGGGACATGATGAGCGAGCCGTTCAAACAGGCACTCGGCGAAGCCGTCCGTGCCAAAACGGAAGCCGAAATCTATCTCAAACAAAGCGGTTTGAATTGGACTATCCTGCGCCCCTGCGGCCTTGCCGATGGCGAAGATAATGCCTATACCTTGACACAAAATGCCCAAGAAATTCCGCAAAAATACATGACGCGCAACGGCTTGGCCGCTGCCGTTGCTGCCATTGTCGGCCAAGCGGACAGCAAGGGCGAAACGTATAGCGTTGGTGCGGCATAACCGGATTGAGTAGGCCGTCTGAAACTGTCTTTTAATTGTTTCAGACGGCCTGATTTTTTCTTAAAATACTGTTTTTATTCTGAATATGAGCAAAGAAATCAAAATAACAGACACAAAAAAGACCGGAACATATCCGGTCTTTTTTTATGGTTTAGCACTTAAGCTTGGTAACCTTTCGCTTCAGCAAGCAGGGCCAGCAATTCTTCAGTCGTATCCCAACCGATGCAGGCATCCGTAATACTTTGACCATAAACTTCAGGCTTGTCTTGACGGCCTTCAACCAAGTGGCTTTCCACCATCACGCCCATGATGTTTTCTTCACCGGCTTTCAGCTGCGCCGCAACATCGCGAGCTACATCCATTTGTTTGCGGAAGTCTTTACGGCTGTTGGCATGACTGCAGTCCACCATCAGTTTGCTGCTCACGCCGGCTTTTTGAAGCTGCGCAACCGCGTCTTTAACGTGCTCCGCGCTGTAATTAGGCTCTTTACCGCCGCGTAAAATCGCATGGCAATCAGGGTTGCCGCTGGTGTGGACAATCGCGGAATGTCCGGCTTTGGTTACAGACAGGAAGTGGTGCGGATGATTGGCGGCACCGATGGCGTCGATGGCGATTTTCAGATTGCCGTCCGTACCGTTTTTAAAACCGACAGGGCAGGAGAGGCCGCTGGCCAATTCGCGGTGTACCTGGCTTTCAGTCGTACGCGCACCAATCGCGCCCCAAGAAATCAGGTCGGCGTAGTATTGCGGCGTAATCATGTCCAAGAATTCAGTCGAAGCAGGCATGCCCATTTCGTTCAAAGTCAGCAACAACTGACGCGCTTGGCGCAGGCCGTAGTTGATGTCAAACGTACCGTCCAAGTGCGGATCGTTAATCAAACCTTTCCAGCCAACGGTTGTACGCGGTTTTTCAAAATACACGCGCATCACAATCAGCAACTCTTTCTCATATTTTTTGCGCAAGGTCAGCAATTTTTGCGCATATTCTACCGCCGCCTTAGTATCGTGAATCGAGCATGGGCCGATGATGACCAGCAAACGGTTGTCGCGGCCGTGAACCAAATCTGCAATTTCATGACGTGTTTTATAAACCAAATTGGCAACCTGAGGCGTAACAGGCAGCTCATACAAATGTGCGATTGGAGGGAGTAACTCTTTGACTTCCTTGATCTTAATATCGTCGGTAGGGTGGTGCTGGGACATGATGAACTCTCTTGTTTATTTTTGATACAGGTTACAGGTTTTAGCGGAATTAAACAAGGCTTGATTTTTTGTTTTAGCAATTTTATTCTAAAATTTCTTTATTTAAATTATTTTATAGAATTTAAAATCAGTTAATTCATAAAAATTAGAATTTAATTCTATTAAAAATTTCATTTATATAATAAAGGGCTTTAAGTTTTTATCAAAATACAGGCCGTCTGAAAAAGTTCAGACGGCCTTTCTTTAATTAAAACAGGATACCAAATCTCATCTCAATCTATGTTGCGAATGCTTATTTTGCAGCGCTGCTGACCTGTTTCATCCAGGCAAACAGCTCGTCCAAATCATAATCGCCGCCGTGTCCGACATCCCAAGGCAGGGCGTAATCGACGGTGTAGCCGTTGTTTTGCAGTTTGGCGGCTAATATGGCGGAGACTGCCAACGAGGTGTCGCGGTCGTTGGTGCCGACACGGATGCGCCAGTTTTGCGGCAGGTTTGCACCCGGTTTGCCGATGTAGTTGAGCGGGTTCATGATTTTGACGGTTTCTTCGTCCGCGATTTCGGCGTTGGAGGCGGTAGTGTGTTGCATGGAGAACGCGGTGAAGTGGCGTTTATCGACGGTATCGGTGCCGAAGAGTTGGTTTTCGCCCGCGCTCAAATCTACGCCGTCAAAGGCGGGCGGTGTTTTTTGCCGTCCGGCGACTTTGGCGTAGGCATCGAAATCGACGGAGACGACTTTGCCGTTGCGGACGGTCAGCCATTTGCGGTCGCTTAGGTCTTTGCCCGCGTCAAGCTGGATTTGGGCGGATTGGGCGAGCAGGCCGGCAATATGGTTTTTAAAGCTGCCGTTGCCTTGGGCATCCCGCGTCAGTGGTTTGCCTTCGGGGGATTTCAGGTTCAGGCTGTTGAGATAGGCGGGGTACAGCGGTTTGAGGAGGTCGGACAGTTTTTTCTCGTCATCGGTCAGCGTGCCGGCGACCAGCTCGCGTTTGACGCGGTAGTCGAGCATGGAAATATTCATTTTTTTATAGTCGTTAATGCCGTTGAACTGCCATTCGTAAGCCATGTCGGCATGGTCCAAATCGGTAATCGGGCAGTAGGCGGATACGGCGAAAACTTTGTCGCTGCCTTCCGCCGCGCCTAAGGCTTTGAGGTGGTTTTCATAATCTTTTTGATCGGCTGTTGCGCCTAAGAGGGCGGACATCGCGCCGCCTGCGCTTGTGCCGTTGGAAATGATTTTTTCGGCATCGCCGGGCATGGCTTTGTCGTTGGCTTTCAGATAGCGGACGGCGGCTTTCAAATCGACAATGGCGGCAGGTGCTTTACCGGTGGATTCCGTTCTGCCGCGCGCGCCCGGGGAGGCGACGACGTAGCCTTTGGAAAGGGCGGTCAGCGCGGCGTTCGGCGATTTTTGACCGTCTTCAGGTTCGCCGCGTTTACCTTCCAAAGCAGGTTTGCCCGGTTCGGCAGGCATATAGCCGCCGATTTGGTTGGGCAGGAAAATCGGTGCGGTTTCGGCGTTGAAACCGTCTATCTCGCCGCCGTTGTAATAGGCTTCGGGTACATAAATATTGATGATTTCGTAACGGGTATCGACAGGATTGCGGACGTAAACTACGCCTTCGTAAGCGCGGAATTTGATGGCCTGACCGTTCACTTCGATGCTTTGTTCGGTGTATTTTTGTTTGGAGAAGTCTAGGTCGTAGGTGTCTGCGGTTTTGACGGAAGCGCAGGCGCTCAATCCCAGCGCGACAGAAACGGATAAGAGGGTTTTGTTTAGGGCGTTCATCATCATACTTTCTGAAGAGGTAAGCGGATATGATAACGAATACTTAGGCCGTCTGAAACGCCAAGTCGGGTTTCAGACGGCCTGATTTCTTTGTAGCGTTATGTAGTGTTGTACGTTACGTCGTAAAGTAATATGGGCGTAAACTTCATCTATTTGATAAATATGAATTTAATAAGACATTATGCCTTAAAAAATCTATTGATTCGGTATCTGTAAAAGTTTGAATCTGTCTTGTAAATAAGTATGCAGGACAGGCATTTTTGCTTTTTTCGCAGATTGGTACTACTTGTCAGAACGTTTTGCTCAATTCGACAAACATTTTGGTTTTGCCGTATTCGTAGAACTTGTCGTTGCTCCATGTTTTGTTGTGGGCAATGGTCAGGCGCGGGGTGATACCTTTGAAATGGAGGGCGCGGTGCCATACGCTTAGGGAGGCGGAGGCTTCTTTGTCGCGGCGGTTTTGTTCGTTGCTGAAGAAGCTGGGGGCTTGGTAATGGCGTTGGGCGGCGCTGAGGCGTAGGACGGTGGAGAGGCCTTTGGGCCATTCTTGTCCCCATGTGGTGCGCAGGGCGTAGCGGTTGAAGCTGTCGCTTTTGTCGTCGCGGTTGCGTTCGCGGTAGAGGTCGATACCGGCTACCCAGTATTGGCGCGCGTTGCGGTAGTACACGATGGAGTTGCTGAGCAGTTGGCTGGTGTTGTTGGAATGCTCGCGGCGGCCGTTTTTCAGACGGCCTGCTTCAAATGCGCTGAGGGTTTGCAGCTTGGGTTGCCACCAATGGTTGTAGTGGAGGCGTGCGCCGTTGGTGTAGGTGTAGGGGTCGTTGCCGTAGAAGCGGCGTTCATGGAACGGGGTCATGCCGATATCGTTGCGCTGGTCGGCATAGCCGATGCCTGCCGAAAAGCGTGTGGTGAGGTCGTTGTAGTTGGTGTGTTTGGGATAGATTTTGCCGTAATGGTCTGCGCCTGCCGTGGCATAGAAGCCGCGGGGCAGCGACCATTTTTTTTCTGCGCCGATTTGGTAATGGATGGCAGTGGCATCGATGGGTTCGGGGAATGTCCAGCCTCGGAAGCAGTCGTCGTCGGGATAGGCAAGGCGCACGGCGCGGCATTGTTCATCGCTCAGGTGGTTGCCCAGACGGCGTTGGCCGGGGGCTTGGTTGATGTTTTGTTCGCGCGTGATGTTCAAGCCGGCATTGAATTGCCATGAGTCGCGTTCACGCAGGGCTTTGCGGTAGGTTTCGATGCGTTCTTGCAAGGCAGGCGGGAGGGATTCGGTTTGTAGTTTGTCGAACTGGTCGGCTGCGGCTTCGTTTTGTTTGTCTTCAAACAAGGCGGTCGCAAGCTGCCAGCGGACGGCGGAGGCATCGGGTTGCTCGGCGATAAAGCGGCGGTAATGGCCGATGGCTTCGGCGGCGCGTCCTTCGGATTGGGCAAGCAAACCTTTGGCATAGCGTGCCATGGCGCGGTCGTGTTCTGGCCATTGTTCGTAAATGGGCAAAACGGCTTTGATGCCGGGGATGTTGTGGGCGACGACGGCGGAATACATGGCGCGTGCCAGTAATTCGGTATTGGCAAGCAGGGTGTCGGCATCGACGTTGATGATTTTTTCAGACGGCCTGTTTGTCTGCTCGACAGGGATGTTGTGCGTTTCGGGTTGTTGGGGTTCGGCTGTGTTGACTTGAAGCTCGGGTTTCACATCAGGCGGCACATCGGCGGCGTGAAGGGAAAGGGGAAGGATGGCGAGGAGGAGCAGACGTTTTTTCATGGCAATGTTTGGGATGTTATCGGTATAAGTGGGCAGATTGTACAATGTTTTGAGTCAGAAATTTTACAAACCGAGTGCCATTATATCTGATAAAGACGACAAAAGGCCATCTGAAACCCGATGGGATTTCAGACGGCCTTTATTTGCGAGTCGGATTTAGTTTTGGTCCAAGTCCAAATCCAAATCGGCTTTGATGGTGTGCGCGCCTGCCGGACGGTAGATTTCGGAAGGCAGCGAGGAGGCGAATGCCGTGGCGGAGAAAAGAGCCAAAATGCCGGTGGCCAGTAACGATTTTGCTTTGGTCATCGGTTTTCCTTTCTGAAAAGGGTTTTGAGAATGGCATCATCTTATCGGTAGGTATGAGTGGCGGCAAGCGGATAAACCTGATTTTACGTGCGACTACATGATTTGTTTGGAGGGCGTTGATTCTTTGCTTTGGGCTGGTGTTTGCTTGCAGAAAAATGCTGCCGGATAAGACTTAGCCGAGGCGGAACAATTCGCTGCCGTGCGCCTTCAGCCATTGTTCGGCTTGGTCAACATGTGGCGTAAGCGAGTGGGTCAGAGCCCAAAATGCAGGGCTGTGATTGGGATGGCGCAGGTGGGCGAGTTCGTGCAGGCAGACGTAGTCGGCGACATATTCGGGCGCACCGATGAGCCGCCAGTTGAGGCGGATGCCGGTGGTGTGGCGGCAAACGCCCCAGAAAGTTTTGGCGTTGGAAAGGGAAATGGCGCTCGGAGTCAGGCGGGTGGTTCGGGTATGGCCTTCGAGGCGTGGCAGCAGATATTCGTGCGCACGCTCGTGTAGGAAACGGCGCAAATGGGTGAGTTGGGCGGCGTTTTCTTTTTCGGGCAACAGGATTTCAGACGGCCTGATTTGGATGTGGTTTGCTGCATGGACGGACAAGGCCGTCTGAACGCCTTGATACCAAATCCATTCGGGAAGCGTGTCGGTGGGTGTTTGTCGGGCCGGTGCTTTGTTTAAGGTACGGCGCAGGATGGCTTCGTTGTCGTTCAGCCATTGGGTAAAGGTGTGCTGGGTAACAAACGGAGGGATATTGATGCTGACGGTATCGGCGGAAACGGGGCGCAAGATGAGGTTTTTCTTGGCGCTGCGTTTGAGCTGGATATGAATGGTGAGGCCGTCTGAAAGGGTATGGGTATGGAGGCGGGGCATGGTGTTTGAGTGAAAAGGGAGGGCATAGCGGCCCACCCGATGGAATGATTTATTTGGTTTTGGGGGCGAACGGGCCTTGTCCGGTAATCAGGGGCTGCTGGCTTTCAATCCATTGCTCGCATTGGGCCATGAGTTCGGCTTCATTGCCGTTGTTGTGGGCAATGGGTTTGCCGATGATGACGCTGACCGTACCGGGGTATTTGAGGAAGGAGTTGCGCGGCCAAAACTCGCCGCTGTTGAGCGCAACGGGGACGATGTCCATCTCAAACATTTTTGCCATGCGCGCGCCGCCGAGCTTGTAGCGGCCTTTTTCACCAGGCGGCAGGCGTGTGCCTTCGGGGAAAATGGTAATCCAATAGCCTTCGTTTTTACGCGCAAGGCCTTGTTCTAAGAGTTGTTTGTTGGCTTCGCGGCTGTTGCTGCGGTCGATGCCGATGGTTTTGACCAGCTTCAAGCCCCAGCCGAAGAAAGGGATTTTGAAAAGTTCGCGTTTGGCAACATAGACTTGAGGCGGAAAAATCTCTTGTAGGGCGAGGGTTTCCCAGCCGCTTTGGTGTTTGGAGCAAATGATGGCGGGGTGGTCGGGAATGTTTTCCGCGCCGCTTAAGGTGTAGTTTAAGCCGATGATGTGCTTGAGCGACCAGTTGAGGATACGCACCCAAACTTGCGCCATTTTGTGCGCGCCGCCTTGGAAGGGCAGGGCGAGCAGCATAAAGGGGAACAGCAAAATAATGCTAGAGGAAAGGATGAACCAGTAAATCAGGTTGCGGATAATCAGCATATCGGGGAAAAGTCTGTCGTTTGAAGGCCGTCTGAACACCGTTGTCGGCTGGTTTCAGACGGCCTTGTCGTTTATAGGATAGCTTGCGCGGCTTCTTCGATTTGTGTGTTTTCACGCATGATGTATTGCGAAAAAGCCAGCAGGTTGTCGAAGACTTGGGTGTGTTCGGGCAGGTCTTGCTCGTGTTTGGCCAGCGTTTTTTTGCCTTTGCCGGTCAGGACGAGCGCGGATTTGCCGCCTGCGGCATCAATGGCTTGCAGGTCGCGCAGGCTGTCTCCGACCAGCCAGGTTTCGGCGGCATTGGCCTTGAAGCGTTCGATGATGTCGATAATCATGCCGGGCTTGGGTTTGCGGCATTCGCAGTTGTCGGCAGCAGTGTGCGGGCAAAACCAAATGCCGTCGATGGTGCCGCCTGCTTGAACGGCAAGGCGGTGCATTTTCGCGTGCATTTCGGTCAGGTCTTGCACGGTAAAGTATTTGCGGCCGATACCGGATTGGTTGGTGGCCACGGCGATGGTGTAGCCAGCCTGCGTTAAAAAGGCGATGGCATCCATGCTGCCTTCGATGGGAATCCATTCGTCAACGGATTTGACGAAATCGTCGCGGTCTTGGTTGATGACGCCGTCGCGGTCGAGGATGATGAGTTTCATGGTGTGGGCTCTTATTTTTCTGCTTTCAAACTGCTTTTCCATTTTTCAAAGGCCGTCTGAAAAACGGGTGTCAGTTTGGCGAAGGTTTCCAGGGTGTTTTTGACGTGGTAGAAGCCGCCGAGCGAGGATGTGTCGAGGGCGAGGACGTAGTCTTCCATAAATGCGCCGTAGCCGTCTTCTTCGTCGGTGTAGTAGAACTCGGTAAACCGTTGGCCGAGTTCGGTAAAGTCGTCCGCCGTCAGTGCGCCGTCCATGTGTTTGAGCAGGAAGTGCCGTCCGCTGATTTTGCCCGAGGTCATGGCTGCGAAGTCGGCTGCGGTTTCGGGGGCGGTTTGCCAGACGGGGTTGACGAGGCCTGCCTGCGCCGCCCACTGCCAGTACATACCGATGTGGGTGGCGGCGTTTTCGGGCGGGAGCTGTTCGGGGTAGTCTTCGTCGAGATGGAAACGGATATTGTCGTACATGGACGGTGTTCGTTGGGGGAAAGGGGGTATTGTAGCGGAAAATAATGAATTAGGCCGTCTGAAAGAGGGTGTTTCAGACGGCCTTAAGGGAATTTAACCTTTAAATACAGGAACAAGTTCCATTTGGCTCAGTATTTGGGCGGCAATGTTAATGATGCCGAAGAGGAAGACCCAAACCATCAGCCAGAATCCGCCGTAAACTTTGTAGTTTTTGCCGGCACCGAATTTATGGCGCGAGCGGTAGAGCAGCATGGCGGGGATGATGCCGGTCCAGATGGTGGCGGCCAGGCCGACGTAGCCGATGGCGGTAACGAAGCCAGTAGGAAAGAGCAGGCAGGAAATCAGGGGTGGTAGGAAGGTCAGCGCGGCGGTTTTGGTGCGGCCGGAAATGCTGTCGTTCCATTTGAAGATGTCGGCGATGTAGTCAAACAGGCCGAGCGTTACACCGAGGAAGGATGTTGCGATCGCCATGTAGGAGAACAGGGTCAACACTTTGTCCATATTGCCGGTTTGGGCGAACTTGGACAGCGTTTCGATCAGGACGGAAACTTGTCCTTCTGCGGCGATAACCGGTGCGAACTCGCTGCGCGGCAGGTTACCTTGGATGGCGATTTGCCAGAGGATGTAAATCACAAGCGCAATCAGCGTTCCTGCCCATAGGGATTTGGCCACTTTGGGCGCGTCGCCTTTAAAGTATTTGAGCAGGCTGGAAACGTTGCCGTGGAAGCCGAATGAGGCAAGGCAGACGGGCAGGGCGGTGGCGACATAAATCCAGTAGCTGGTGCCGGCAGGGGCTTGGGTGTCAAACAGGACAGGCATTTTGGCATCGGCAATCAGGCCGCCGGTTGCCCAAATAAAGGTCAATACCATGCCGCCGATGAGGATGCTGGTGAAACGGTCAACCAAGCGTGCGGATGCCCAAACGCAAAAGGCGAGAATGCCGAAGAAGACGAGTTGGCCGACGGTCAGCGAAACTTCTCTGCCTACCGCGCTGCCGATGCCTTTGGCGGTCAGGTCGCCGCCGACGAAGATGTAGGCGTAGGTGAGCAGGTATAAAACGAAAGCGACGGCAACGCCGTTGATGACGTTCCAAGCCGGGCCGAGCAGGTCTTTAACCATAGTGTCGAAGCTGGCGCCGTGCGGATAATGGGTGTTGACTTCCAAAATCATCAGGCCGCTGGAGAGCATGGAAAACCAGGTGTACAGCAACACGGCCAGCGAGCCGGTAAACCATACGCCGGAGGTGGCGGTCGGGTTGGCAAGCATGCCTGCGCCGATAACCGTACCGGCGATAATCATCGCGCCGCCGAATAGGGAAGGGGTTTTGGTTGACATTGTTTATCTTTCTTCTAGAAATGCGTGGCTGCCATTATGCCGTAAAGTGTAAGAAAAGGTAAAGCAAAGGCCGTCTGAAAACCCGTTTGTCGTTTTCAGACGGCCTTTGATGTGTATAAATGCAACTAATTAAATCAATTTTCGCAG
The DNA here is from genome assembly GCF_001812605.1 of Neisseria sp. HMSC073G10. Lineage (NCBI taxonomy): Bacteria > Pseudomonadati > Pseudomonadota > Betaproteobacteria > Neisseriales > Neisseriaceae > Neisseria > Neisseria sp. HMSC073G10. The sequence goes on from NZ_KV809540.1 coordinate 28,340, forward strand.
TTTCAATTCGTTTTTCAGATACGCGTAATAAACCGGCGCGACGATGATGCCGCCGATGCCGAAAATGCGTTCAAAGACGACCATCGCCACCAGCAATTCCCATGCGCTGGATTCGATTTCCGAGCCGATGATTTTGGCGTTGAGGAAATATTCGAGCTTGTGGATGACAACGAGGAAAACCAGCGATGCGAGTGCGACGTAAAGCGATGCGCCGAGGCTCAAAATAATGATGATGGTGTTGGAAATCAGGTTGCCCGCCACCGGAATTAAGCCGACGATAAAGGCAACGATCAGGACGGTCATTTTAAACGGCAGCTCAACGCCGAACAGTGGCAAAACCAAGTAGAGGTACAGGCCGGTCAGGAAGGTGTCGATCAGCGAGATTTTGACCTGGGCGAGGAACACGCGTTCAAAGCTGGTTTCAAAATTGATGATGCGCCGCATCAATTCGGCTTTAAACAGCGGCATTTTATGGCGGTTTTTGCGCATTTCCAGGCGGTGGAAACTGAGCATGGCGCCGATGATGATGCCGATGAGGATGTACACGAAGGACGTGATGCTGTTTTTACTGATGCGGGTCAGCGCGGCGCGGTATTCTTCAATCAGCTTGATTGCCGAGGCTTTGATTTCGGCCATATTGTTGGGCAGCATATTGAGAATGGCCGCAGGCAGGTCTTGGCTGTTTTTGGTGTCTTCCAAAATTGCCGCCAGCTTGGCCAGCATAAAGCCGACATGGCCGCCGTGTATCAGGTGGTAAATGCCTAAAGACATCATTGTGATGATGCTGAACACGATGGCCAGCGTCAGCGTGGTGGAAATCAGGTTGATATTGTGCGCGTTGAGTGATTTATGCAGCCGCGTGTTGCGCGGCAAAACACGGCGGCGGAGCTTGAGGATGACGCCGTTGGTGCGCGTAATAAAGATATAGGTCAGGATAACCGACAGCAGCAGCGGCAGCAAATGGTAGTGCAAGACAATCAGCAAGGCCAAGCCCATCAGGATATAGGAAGCGTTGCGGAAAGTCGGGTTGTCGGAGTGGGAAGAGAGTAAGGACATGTGAAGCCAATAAGGTAAAAAGCAAAAAAACAGGTCAGGCCGTCTGAAAAACCATGTTCAGACGGCCTAACTTAATGACAGCGATTAATCGTGCAATGAGGCCGCGTGTACCGTGTTTTCCAACAAAGTGGCAATCGTCATCGGGCCGACGCCGCCGGGAACGGGCGTAATCATGGACGCGCGTTCTTTGGCAACATCAAATTCCACGTCGCCGCACAGGCTGCCGTCGTCCAAGCGGTTGATGCCCACATCGATAACGACTGCGCCGGGTTTGACCCATTCGCCTTTAACGAAATTCGGAATGCCTACGCCGACCACCAAAATATCTGCGGCGGCAACTTCATCGGCAAGGTTTTGCGTGGCGCTGTGGCAAATGGTTACCGTCGCGCGGGACAGCAGCAATTCCAACGCCTGCGGCCGGCCGACAATATTGGATGCGCCGACGATGACGGCTTTTTTGCCTTTCGGGTCGATGCCGTAGGCTTCCAACAAAGTCATCACGCCTTTGGGTGTGCACGGGCGCATCAGCGGCATTTTGACGACCAGACGGCCGACGTTGTAAGGGTGGAAGCCGTCCACATCTTTATGCGGCTCGATACGTTCCAAAACCGCTTGGCTGTCGATGTGTGCCGGCAGCGGCAGTTGCACCAAAATACCGTCGACGGCAGGATCGCCATTCAATTCATCCACCAGTTTCAGCAGATCGTCTTGCGTGGTTTCAGACGGCAGCTCATAAGAGCGCGATTCAATGCCGCTTTTTTGGCAGGTCAGTTTTTTATTGCGTACATAAACTGCGCTGGCAGGGTCGTCGCCAACCAATACCACCGCCAAGCAAGGCGTGTGCAAACCTTTTTCCTGACGCGCTTTTACCGCCTGCGCGACCGCCTCGATGCGTTGCTGGGAGATTTTTTTTCCGTCTATAAGTTGTGCAGCCATGATTTTTCCTCCTCAATAGGGATAAATATTGCGTTTAAATTATCGCATTTTTCAGACGACCTGACACAAAAGAGTAGCCCTGATTGTGAAGCATAAAAATAAATAACGATTAAAAATAATAAGATAATCAAAAAATGAAAAAATAAAGCAAAGTAGATGTTGACCGGGTTAAAAAGGGTCTGTATAGTTCAGGTCTTCAGTCGGGGCGTAGCGCAGCCCGGTTAGCGCATCTGCTTTGGGAGCAGAGGGTCGTGAGTTCGAATCCCACCGCCCCGACCACAAAATTCTTAGCACGAATCGGCATGAGCGCCCGTAGCTCAACCGGATAGAGCACCGACCTTCTAAGTCGGGGGTTACAGGTTCGATTCCTGTCGGGCGTGCCAATTTTTACGGTGGCTGTAGCTCAGTTGGTAGAGCCCTGGATTGTGATTCCAGTTGTCGTGGGTTCGAGCCCCATCAGCCACCCCAGATGAAAGCCTGCATATTGTATGCAGGCTTTTTTCCGTTTATACCCGAATTTTACTTCAGATTTAATTGGGTTTCAAAAAAGTATTTATCAAACCGTTTCATCATAGTATCGGCAAAAATGGCGTTTGCTGTGTTATCAAATGTCAATGAATACGCAGTCAAGCCCGAATATTGTACCGTTCGGTATCTTTTTATGGCGTTTCGCCGTTATCCTTTATAATACCCCGATTATTTTCTGTTTCATTCCCAAAGGAACCGCATCATGTCCGAATGGTCAGCTCCAGAATTTGAATCCAAAATCTGTCCGCCCGAAAAGCTGGCGGAGCGTTTGGCGGCACTGCCCCGTCCGCTAGTGTTTACCAACGGCTGTTTCGATATTCTCCACCGGGGGCATGTAACGTATCTGGCGCAGGCGCGTTCGGCCGGTGCGGCTTTGGTGTTGGCGTTGAATACCGATGCTTCGGTGCGCCGTCAGGGCAAAGGGGACGACCGTCCGATTAATCCTTTGGAAAACCGCGCGGCAGTGGCAGCGGCATTGGCGAGCGTGGATTTGGTCACATGGTTTGATGACGATACGCCTGCCGCGTTGATTGAAATGGTCAAACCCGATGTGTTGATTAAAGGCGGCGATTGGCCTGTGGATAAGATTGTCGGTGCGGCCGAGACGTTTGCGCGCGGCGGCAAAGTATTTTCGATTCCGTTTTTACACCAGACTTCGACCACCAAAACGTTGGCGAAAATCCGCGAAGCCGGAGGAGGCGAATGACGGATTTAAACAGCCGCCATTGGGCCTTGCTCGCCGCGCTTTCAGACGGCCTGCCGCAACACGTTTCTCAGTTGGCGCGAGTGGTCGGTATGAAGCCGCAACAATTAAACGGATTCTGGCAACAGATGCCGGGTCATATCCGCGGTTTGCTGCGCCAGCATGACGGGCAATGGCGCTTGGTGCGCCCTTTGGCTGTGTTTGCCGAAGAATCTCTGCAACAAATGGCCGGAAAACAGGGTTTTCGTGCGCAGTTGAAACACGAATGTTCGTCCAGCAACGATGAAATCATGGCATTGGCGCGCCAGTCGGCAGATTTGGCGCATAAGGCCTTGTGCGTGGCGCATTTTCAAACCAAAGGACGCGGACGGCAAGGGCGAAGCTGGGTCAACCGACAGGGTGAATGTCTGATGTTCAGCTTGGGCTGGGCGTTTGACAAGCCGCAATATGAGCTGGGTTCGCTGGCGTTGGTTGTGGCATTGGCTTGCCGCCGCGCGCTTGCCGATATCGGTTTGGACGTAAATATCAAGTGGCCGAACGATTTGGTTGTAGCCAACGATAAATTGGCCGGCGTGTTGATTGAAACGGCTCGGGTAGAGAATAAAACCGTCGCCGTCATCGGCATCGGTATCAATTTTGTATTGCCGAAAGAAGTTGAAAACGCCACTTCCATACAGGCATTGTTTCAGACGGCCTCTAAGCAGGGCGTAAGCGTCAAAACCTTATTGAATGCGGTATTGGCGCAACTCGATGCGCTGTTGAACGAATACGCGCAAAACGGATTCGCGTCATGTGTCGGCGAATACGATGCCGCCAACCGCGACACAGGCAGGCCGGTCTTGCTGCTTCAAGAAGGGCGCATTGTTCATGAAGGCGTAGTCAAAGGCGTGGATGCGCAAGGCGCGTTGCGTTTGTTGACCGACAATGGCGAGAAAACCATTGTCAGCGGCGAGATCAGCTTGCGTCCGGATAATCGTCCGGCGCAACCTGCCGCGACTAAGCCGGAACGCTTTTTGCTGCTGGACGGCGGCAACAGTCAGTTGAAATGGGCGTGGGTAGAGAACGGCACATTTTCCGAAGTCGGCCGCGCGCCGTATCGTGATTTGACCCAGCTGGGCGAAGAATGGCTGCAATTTGCCGATGATGATGTGAAGATTGTCGGTTGCGCCGTGTGCGGTTCGGTAAAAAAAGCGATGGTGGAAGAACAATTAACCCGTCCGGTCGAATGGCTGTCTTCCATGCCGCAGGCTTTGGGTATCCGCAACCATTACCGCCGTCCTGAAGAACATGGCTCCGACCGTTGGTTTAATGCGCTGGGCAGCCGTCGCTTTACGCAAAATGCCTGCGTCGTCGTCAGCTGCGGCACCGCCGTAACCACCGACGCGCTGACGGAAGACAATCATTATCTCGGCGGCACCATCATGCCCGGTTTCCACTTGATGAAAGAGGCGATGGCGCTCAAGACCGCCAACCTCAACCGCCCCATCGGCAAGGTATATCCGTTCCCAACCACAACGCCGAACGCCATTGCCAGCGGCATGATGGATGCCGTTTGCGGCGCGTTGATGATGATGCATGGCCGTCTGAAAGACAAAACGGGCGAGGGCAAACCGGTCGATATTATTATCACGGGCGGCGGCGCGGCCAGAGTCGTACAGGCGCTGCCGGAGTCATTCGTTCATGACAATCAAGTGAAAATCGTCGATAATCTCGTGATTCACGGGCTCTTGCATTGGATTGCCCATCGCAACGGACAATAAAAAGGAAAACGCATCATGAAATGGCTGTTTGCGGTCTTGGTCGCACTCAACATCATTGTTTTTGGCAGCATGGTTGCCTATCGGACACAACATAAAACCGCCAAACCCGAATCTTCCTTGGAAGGCGGTACGCACGAATTATTGCGCCCGTCTTCTTTGGACGCGCCTAAAGCCGAGCCTCGGCAGGCATCGCAACCCGATTGGGTGGTGGTTGAATCAGACGGCCTGATTATGGCCGAACCTGAATCCGAAGAAGCAGAAGCCTTGCGTAAAAAGCAAGAAGCGCAGCAGTTAAAAGAGAAAAAAGAAAAAATGCGCCGCGAGAAAGAAGCGCAAGAACGCCGCGCCGCTGAAGAAGAGATGGGCGCGGCCGGCGTGGAACGCTTGTGTACCAGCAGCGCCACCGTAGTGATGGATGAAGACGATTACCACCGCATCAAAGGCCTATTGGGCAAATGGCCTCATGCAGCCAGCCGCAGTATCGAAAAACGCAACGGCGCATCCGGTGGCGAGACTGCTTCCAAAACCTTCCGCGTGGTCTTACCTGCCGACGGCGACACTTCCGCCCAGCTGGATGCCTTGGGCAGCCGCGGCTTTAGCGGCAGCATTCACAACGGCGAAATCAGCATTGACGTAACACGCAGCCGTTCTTCCGCCCAAGTATTGATTTCACGCTTGTCCAGCGCAGGTTTCGGCGGCGCGCGCATTGTCGAACAGGAAGACAGAAGCGCACCCGATACCGGTTTGAGCGTGGCGCGCATGACCGTGGTCTTTATGGCGGTCGACGAGCGCGATGCCCAAGACATCAGAAACATTGTCGGCCGTTATGGCAAATTGAACATGAAAACCTGCCGATAATCAGATTTATTCGGTTTCAGACGGCCTGAACAGCAGTGCCAAACCTGATAAACCGAACGCCACAAAACACGAAACCCACTGTATCGGCAGTGGGTTTCATGTTTTTCGGTTTTGAGTATCTGATATAAAGGGGAACAGGTATGTTTCGTATATGCGCACTCCGAGTATCAAGAGATAATGGGGAAGAGGGGGATAAAATCTGTCGTTTAATGGCTCGGATTAGGACGTCTTCCGAGTGGTTTTGATTATACGCTAATAATAACTATTATCAATAGCAAAATTGAAAAAATAAGGGATTTTTCTGTAATAGATTGTTTTGTATGGAAATTAAGTTTTAGTATCGTCTTTGCCGTGATTGAAAAGGTCGTCTGAATAAAGACGGCCTTTTGTCTGTTAGAATTTAGGCATAGAGCAACCTTCAGGGGTAGTAATTCTGCATTGTAAAGCTCCACGTTTTCGACATTTTTTTAATGCCTCCGCTTCAGCCATACCCGGGGGGGCTACTCCAAAAAAAGCTGAACCATCTTTTCCTAGAGCAACAGCGAGACAGGCGTTGCGAAACCAAGCTCTAACTTTACACGGTTTATTTGTTCCACCTTCTTCACAGGTTTTAATGGCTAGTTTTTTTGCAGCATCAAGTGAATCCATCTCAAGTGCTCCACCTGATATACCTGTTTTAGGATTGATTGCCCATGCACCATATTTTGAAGGAACATCGATATTGACAACGCTTGGTTGGTTTTGAGAATAACCACTATTAGAAGATTGTGGTCTGCCAACGTTATATAGAATTTGTCGGCCCGAGCTGTCGATAATACGACAAGTTCCAGTTGCAGGTTGGTATTCACCGCCGCAGCCGTTGGCATAAACATTAAGACTTGCCAGTCCTAGCAATACAACAAGTAACTTTTTCATTTCAATTCCAATCTATTTATTATTTGAATCTTTATCAGCCTGCGCTGCATCAATCATACGATGATTTGTTATCTTCTTCACGCGGCTGACGTTGAAATAGGGTAGGCAAACATTTCACCCTATCTTTCAGACGGCCTTTTGATTTGTTTCAATCACTCATAAACCCAAGCAATCAACATATCCAAAGCCATATAAAATACCGTATAATCAAGGCCAAATTAACTTTGCCTGCTTGTCGGGCCGTCTGAAAAATTATGCAAAAAACCTACGCCGCCGTACAGCGGGATTTGCTCGAAGCCAACCATCTTTCCCCCGATTTGCTCGCCCAAAGCCTGAGCATTATCGGCGCCAACCATGTCGATTATGCCGACATCTATTGTCAGCGCACTGCCTATGAAAGTTGGCATTTGGAAGAGGGCATCGTCAAATCGGGCAGCTTTCAAATCGATCAGGGCGTGGGCGTGCGTGCCGTTTCGGGCGATAAAACCGCTTTTGCCTACGCCGACAGCTTGTGTATCGATTCGATCAACCGCTCTGCCAAAGCCGTGCGCGTGATTGGTGCGGCTGGTGGCGAAGCCAGCGTCAAAGTGCCGACACCTGCCTACGGCAAGCCTGTCCACATGGCGATTGACCCTATTGCCAGTCTTGATTCTGCTGCCAAAGTCGCGCTGTTGAACAAAGTCGAAACGCTGGCCAAAGCCGCCGATCCGCGTATCGTGCAAGTGATGGCCGGTTTGACCTACGAATACGACATGGTGTACATCGCCCGTCTGGACGGCAAACACGCTGCCGACATCCGCCCGATGGTGCGCATGAACGTCACCGTCATTGCCAAGCAGGGCGAGCGTCGCGAACAGGGCAGCGCGGGCGGCGGCGGGCGTTATGATTTGGCGTATTTCGATGAAAACTTGGTTTGTCGGTTTGTCGATTCCGCCGTCAAACAAGCGCTGACCAATCTTGAATCCCGTCCTGCGCCTGCCGGCGAGATGACCGTCGTTTTGGGCAACGGCTGGCCGGGCGTGTTGCTGCACGAAGCGGTCGGACATGGTTTGGAAGGCGATTTCAACCGTAAAGAAACCAGCGTTTTCTCCGGCAGAATCGGCGAACGCGTGGCTGCCAAAGGCGTGATAGTTGTGGATCAAGGCGATATTGCCGACAGACGCGGTTCGCTCAATATCGACGACGAAGGCAACGAAACCCGACGCACTGTATTGATTGAAGACGGTATTTTGGTCGGCTATATGCAGGACGAAACCAACGCCCGCCTGATGGGTACGCAATCGACCGGCAACGGCCGCCGCGAAAGTTACGCTTCCGCCCCTATGCCGCGCATGACCAATACTTTTATGGAAAACGGCGGCTATGAGCCGGAAGAAATCATCGCGTCCATCGACAAGGGCATTTACGCCGTCAATTTCGGCGGCGGACAGGTGGACATTACCAGCGGCAAGTTCGTGTTCAGCGCATCCGAAGCGTGGTGGGTGGAAGGCGGCAAGCTGCAATATCCTGTCAAAGGCGCGACTATTATCGGCAACGGTCCCGAAGTGCTGAAACATGTTTCCATGATAGGCAACGACACTGCGCTCGACAGCGGTATCGGCGTCTGCGGCAAAGAAGGGCAGAGTGTTCCTGTCGGCGTCGGACAACCGACACTGAGGATTGATGCCGGACTGACCGTCGGCGGTAGCGAAATTTAAACGGCAGGCCGTCTGAAAGGTTTCAGACGGCCTTTTACATTAGGATAAAACCATGCAGGAACAGAATCGGAAATCAAGTTTTCTCATAGTGATGTTGCTGGTGTCGGTTGCCCTGTGGATCGCGTCTTTGTCCAATGTTGCATTTTATTTGGGCAATCATGAAAGCATGAAGGGTTTGACCGTTTTGATTTTGGGGTCGATATTTGCTTCTTTGGACATCAGATATTGTGCGGCCTATGCTAATTATGTTTGGTTGGCGGCCATTGTTTTGTTGGCGTTGCGGAAGAAGGTCGTGCCTGTCCATGCGGCACTTTGGGGCTTGGCGCTGGTGGCTTTCAGTGTGAAAGCCGTACACGTTGATGAAGCAGGGAATACATCGGATATTGTGCGCTACGGTGCAGGATTTTATTTGTGGTATGCCGCATTTGCGGTTGCCACCATCGGCACGTTTGCCGGAAAGAATAAGGAAAGAAAAGCAACAATGCTGGCAGATGGGACGAAAAATGACGCTTGATGAATGGCTGCGCCAATCGGCGCTGCCCAAAAATGAAGCGCGGATGTTGTTGCAATATGCACTGGGTTACACGCGCGCGCAACTGGTTACACGCGGTACGGACGATTTGGCAGACTCTGCCCTGCAAACCTTGGAGGCTTTGGCTCAACGCCGTCTGAAAGGCGAGCCGATGGCCTATCTGTTGGGCGAACGCGAGTTTTACGGGAGACGTTTTGCCGTCAATCCCCATGTGCTGATTCCACGCCCTGAAACCGAGCATTTGGTGGAAGCCGTGCTCAAACGCTTGCCGCCGCAAGGCCGTGTGTGGGACTTGGGGACGGGCAGCGGCGCCATTGCCGTGACCGTCGCGCTTGAACGCGTTGATGCTGATGTTCGCGCATCCGACATCAGCGTTGGTGCTTTGGATACTGCCCGTCAAAATGCGGCCGAATTGGGCGCAAAAGTCGAGTTTGCGCAGGGTTCGTGGTTTGATACCGACAGGCCGTCTGAAGGCCGATACGATGTGATTGTTTCCAATCCGCCGTACATCGAGGACGGCGATGAACATTTGTCGCAAGGCGATTTGAGGTTTGAACCGCAAAATGCGTTGACCGACTTTTCAGACGGCCTCAGCCATATCCGCCACATTACCCAAGAAGCCCCCAAATACTTGAAAGCCAACGGCTGGCTGCTGTTTGAACACGGCTACGACCAAGGCGAAGCAGTGCGGAACATTATGCTTGAGAACGGTTTTGCCGAAGTGGCAACCGAACAGGATTTGGCTGGATTGGATAGGGTAACGCTGGGGCGTTTGCCTGCTTAATGGGCATGATTTGTCGAAATATAAAAAAGGGCGTGTCGATCACGCCCTTTTGGTTTTCTGGTTTGTCTGTTCAGACGGCCTGGTTTAACGCCAAGCAGCGACGAACTCCGCCCAATGTTGTTTTTCTTCGGCTTGTGCGGCCAGATAATGTTTGATGCGTTTAATTTCGACTTCGTATTCGTCGGCATCGAGCGCGCCGCTCATCATGCGAAAGCGCATGTACATCAGGTAGGTATTGGCGGCATCGGTTTCACAATAATCGCGGATGTCTTTCAGACGGCCTGCATGATAAGCGTCCCAAACTTTGCTGCCGTCCATACCCAGTTTGCCGGGGAAGCCGCAGAGTTTGGCCATATCGTCCAAAGGCACGCTGGCACGCGGTTGGTAGAGGGCGAGCAAATCCATCAGGTCGCAATGGCGGGTGTGGTAGCGGCTGATGTAGTTGTTCCACTTAAAGTCGCGGCTGTCGCCAAAATCGCCGTCGCCCATGTCCCAATAGCGGGCGGCGCTGATGCCGTGTATCAGGGCGCGGTAGTGGAGGACGGGCAGATCGAAACCGCCGCCGTTCCAGCTGACAAGTTGCGGCGTATAGTTTTCGATGACCTCGAAGAACTTGGCAATCATGACTTCTTCGCTGTCTTCGGGATCGCCGATGGTACTGACGCGGATTTTGTCTTGCCCCCAGCGCATACAGCAGGAGATGGCGACGACTTGGTGCAGATGGTGTTGCATAAAGTCGCTGCCGGTTTTGGCACGGCGTTGCTGCTGGGCAAACAGGACGACTTCGTTGTCGGGCAAATCGGCTGGCAAATCGTAAAGCTGGCGGATGCCGTGTACGTCGGGAATGGTTTCAATGTCGAAGGCGAGTATCGGAGTCATGGCGTGATCGGGTTGGATAAGGGATGATGTCATTGTGGCATGACGGCGCAGATAAAAAAAGAGGCAATCCCCCACAGGATTGCCCCAATACCTCAAATCAGAGATTTACGCTTCACAAACAATACAGGCTTTCACCTGCGGCTTTACAGATGCAGCTCAACTCTGCATCAGTAAACTTTCATTTCGGGCATTGCACCGAAATCCTCTAAAATACCGCAATTTCTTGCAATATCAGAAAACTGTTTACAAAAGTATCTAAAACCGGCGAGGCCGTTTGAACATTTTGTAATTTAATGTAGTGAAATTTACGCGAATTTTTACAGTTTGCCAAGTATTTTTTTCTGAAGACTTGTTTCGGTATAAATTTCAGATTTTGTCATATTTTTGCAATTATATTTCATAATTATTCAAAAGTTAGATATTTATTTTATTTTTTTAAATTATAATTTAATTTTATTTCATATTTTGGATGATTAAAATGTATTTTTTCAGATGAACTATTTTGTAACATATTGTTTTTAAAATAAATTAAATTTAATATATAAATGAAAAAGTGTATTAAACTGGACGTTTTTCGTTTGAGAAAAAATATAGGGTTGTTTGAAAGTTTCAATTGCACTGAAAAAATCTGTTTTTAAAGCGGAATATTATTTGATTGTTTGGATTCGAACATGAATTTTGGTTTGATTCAATTAAAATGAGAAAGCGGAGAAAGAAGGATTTTGCCGCTTTTGCATATTTAAATTGTAATTCGATGTAGTCAATAAAAGCTGCTTTCGCCTTCGGGACGGGTTTTGAAGCGTTTGTGCAGCCAGAAATATTGTTCGGGATGCTCGCGTACCCGCTCTTCGATGAAGTCGTTCATGCGCTGGGTGTCGGCTTCGACATCTTCGGTCGGGAAATTGTCCCAAGCCGGATAGAAGCGCAGGGTTACGGTATTGTCGGCTTCGCGCGTGGGGATGGCGGGAATGATTTTGGCTTTGGTCATGCCGGCGATACGGCTGAGGCCGGTAATCGTGGCCGTCTGAATGCCGAAGAAATTGACGAAAATGGAATCGTTGCGGCCGAAGTCTTGGTCGGGCAGATAAAGAAAGGGCGCATCGCTTTTGCGCAGGTGTTTGATGATGGCGCGCAGGCCTTCTGTGCGGCCGATCAGGAACACATTGTTGTAGCGATGGCGGCCTTTCAGGATTTGCTCGTCCAGGGCTTTGTTTTTTTGGTGCGAATACATGCTGGTCAGCGGCACATCCTGATTGAGCGTGTAAACCGCCATTTCAAATGCGGTAAAGTGCGGATAGAGGATGATGACTTTTTCGCCGGCGGCGAGGGCTTCATCGAGATGGTGTTTGTCTTGATAGCGTACCAACGAGCGCAGCTTGTCCGCAGGCGCGTACCAGTAGAGGCCGTATTCGAGCATCAGCTTGGCCATGTGTTGGAAATGGCGTTTGAGCAGGGCAGTGCGCTGGCTGTCGCTCAGCTCGGGAAAGCATTTTTTGAGGTTGACCTCGCCGACTTTGCGGCGCGGTTTGACCGCGTAATAAGCGAGAATGCCGATCGCGTCGGCAATCTTGTGCAACACGCAAAAAGGCAGCAGGCGGATGAGGTAGAGAAAAAGGAAGGCGGCTTTCATGAAGGCTCGCTGTATGTGGGCAAAGGGTTATTATAACCGAAAGGCCGTCTGAAAACGGGCTGGAACACTATTTCAGACGGCCTGAATGTCGGCTTACCATTGGAAACGGCCGCGCTTGACCTGTAGGCCGTCAGGGTTGAGTTGCGAAGCCAATCCGTGATTGCGCAGGGCGTGGGTAAGGGCGACGGCGAGTCCGTCGGCGGCATCGGCTTGAGGCGTGCCTGAAAGTGCAAGCATTTGGACCACCATATGCTGCACCTGCTCTTTGGCGGCCTTGCCCTTGCCGACCACAGCCTGCTTGACCTGAAGCGCGGTGTATTCAAATACGGGCAAATCGTGCATGACTAAAGCGGCAATCGCCGCACCGCGTGCCTGACCGAGCATCAAAGTCGCGGCCGGGTTGACGTTGACGAACACTTGCTCGATGGCCGCCTGATGAGGCTGATAGTGGCGGATGATTTCGTCGATATGGCGGACAATCACGGCGATGCGTTCGGAAAGCGACGCGCCGGTCGGCGTTTTGATACAGCCGGAAGCAACATAATGATGCTCGCGGCCGTGGACATCAATCACGCCGAAGCCGGTCACGCGGCTGCCGGGGTCGATGCCGAGAATGCGTGTGGGTTGGAACTGGGACATAGTGCGTGTTTAAAGTAATCGGTGTTTCAGGGCAGGCAGGTGCGTGCGCACGCTTTGCAGGCGCGCAGTATCCAAATCGGCACAAATCACGCCTTCGCCTTCCGGCAACGTCGCCAACACATCGCCCCAAGGGTCGATAATCATACTGTGGCCGAATGTGCGGCGGCCGCTTTCATGCAGTCCGCCTTGTGCCGATGCAATGACGTAGCATTGGTTTTCCACCGCACGGGTGCGTAGCAGCAATTCCCAATGCGCCTTGCCGGTCGTATAGGTAAACGCAGCCGGTAACAGCAAAACATCAAACGGCTGCTGGGCGCGGAAAAATTCAGGAAAGCGCAAATCGTAGCAGACGCCGGCCGCCAGCGGAACATCGTCCACGCTTAACTTCGGCACATCGCTTCCTGCCAGTATCGTATCGGCTTCAGCGTAGCGTTCGCCCAAACCGGAAAAGCCGAAAAGGTGCATTTTGTGGTAAAGCCCGATTCGATTGCCGTCGCGGTCATACACCAGCATTGTGTTCATCACCTTGCCAGCGTCTGGGCTTTGCAGCGGAACCGTACCGCCAAACAACACCACGCCGCATTCCCTTGCCGTTTCGCTTAAGGCCGTCTGAAAACGGGTGTGGCAGGTTTCGCCAACTCGTTCATCGTCCAAAGGCTCGGCAAATGCCAGCTTGTCCGTATCGTTTTTGCCCATCAGCGGCCAATATTCGGGCAGCAACACCCAATCCGCCCCTTGTTCGGCAGCCTCGCGGACAAAGCGCTTCATGGTGGCAATATTGGTTTCTGGGTCGGTGGACGACACCATTTGCACAGCGGCGGCGCGTAAAGAGCGCATCATCAAAACTCCTGTCAGATTTTGCAAGAATTGTAACTTGTTTACGCACAAGGCCGATACAATCGTCACACAATTCCTCTCCAAAAAAGGATAAACCATGAACTTAAAACTTCTCCTCACTGCCGCACTTTCCACCGCCTCACTTGCCGCACATGCCGACGTACAGCTTTACGGCAACATCAAAAGCGGCATCGAAACCTCGCAAACCCGTTTCGGCGGCCAAACATATAGCCGAACCGCCGTTGCCGATCAAGGCAGCCACATCGGCTTGCGCGGTTCGCATCCGATTGGTGGCGGAACGAATTTTATTTGGGAAGTCGAACAAGATACTCCGGTCGGCAAAAGCGGCTCCATCCGCCAAGACTGGCGCGAACGCCGCGAGAATTTTGGCCGTTAAAGGAAAGATTGGATAGTAAAGGCCGTCTGAAAGATTTTCAGACGGCCTGTTTTTTATAGTGAGGTCGATTGATTTAAAGAATACACTTAAAAGGCGGTAATCAATAATATCTTAATATTTTCAAAATTTAACAATTTTATATAACTTATTGATTATTTATGAAATTAATAAAATATTGGGTAGCTGATTAAAAAATCAGCATTGGCATTGCTTGCAAATTAAAAAATTATCAAGTAAGGTTAAATGCAAGCGGTTTTATCCGTGAGTTAAATATTAATCAATAAGATAGGATGGTATAACCATGAATGAAGATATTATCAAAGGAAAATGGGAGCAACTTAAAGGTAAAGCCAAAGAAAAATGGGGCGAGTTGACAAACGATGATTTAGAAATCATCGAAGGCAAGCGCGATCAGTTGGCTGGTAAGCTCCAAGAGCGTTACGGTCGCACTAAAGATGAAGCTGAAAAAGAAATTGATGATTGGTTGAACAGCTAAGACCGTTGAATTTCCCAATAAACGGTCGTGTCTCTCTCGACCGTTTTTATATTAAACCGAAAGGAAAAAATCATGCTTCATTATTCGATCGTTTTCTTTATCATCGCTATTATTGCAGCTGTATTAGGTTTCGGTGGTATTGCAGGTAGTGCGGCAGGCATAGCCAAAATTTTATTTGCCGGTTTCTTGATCTTGTCGGTGATATCATTGATTTTTGGCAGGAAGAAATAATACCTGTAGACCAATAAGGTTGTATCAAGCCACCATTCCGTCAAATAGGCTGTCTGAAAAATCAGGATAACTGGTTTTCAGACGGCCTTTGTTCTTATAATAGTGGTTTATTTTTTTACACACTCAGCAACGGAGTTTCCATGCAGTTTTCAGCATTCGGCGAAAAATTCACACAACACAGCGGTATTTTGCAGTTGATGGACGATTTGGGCGATGCGCTCAAAAGTGACAAGCCCGTCAATATGCTTGGCGGCGGCAATCCAGCGAAGATTGCTGAAGTCAATGCGGTGTTCGCCGATGTGTTTTCCAAGTTGGCGGCGGAACATGCTGTTGAGAATATCGGCAATTATTCCAATCCGCAGGGCGATGCGGCGCTGATTGCGGCTTTGACGGAGTTTCTTAACCGTGAATACGGCTGGAATCTGACGGCGGACAATATCGCGTTGACCAATGGTTCGCAAAACGCGTTTTTCTATTTGTTCAACCTGTTTGGCGGCAAATTCAATCTTTCAGACGGCCAAACGGCTGAAAAAGCGATTTTGTTGCCGCTTGCGCCTGAATATATCGGTTATGCGGACGTGCATGTCGAAGGGCAGCATTTTATTTCGGTGAAGCCGAAAATCGAAAATGTCGAACACGAAGGCGAAGCGGGCTTTTTCAAATACCGAGTGGACTTTGACGCGCTGGAGAGCCTGCCTGAATTGAAAGAGGGCAAAATCGGTGCGATTTGCTGTTCGCGTCCGACCAACCCGACCGGTAATGTGTTGACCGACGGCGAGATGGCGCGTTTGGACGCATTGGCGCAGGAACACGGGATTCCGCTGATTATCGACAACGCTTACGGAATGCCGTTCCCGAATATTATTTACAGCGATGTGACGCTCAACTGGCACGAAAACATTATCCTTTGCTTCAGTCTTTCTAAAATCGGCCTACCCGGCGTGCGTACCGGCATTATTATCGCCGCGCCGGAAGTGGTCAAAGCCGTCAGCAGTTTGAATGCGATTGTGAACCTGTCGCCTACGCGTTTCGGTGCGGCGATTGCGGCTCCGCTGTTGAACGACGGCCGTCTGAAACAGCTGGCCGACCAAGTGATTCAGCCGTTTTACCGTCAGCAGGCGCAAGCGGCGGTTTCCCTGCTCAAGCGTGAATTGGGCGCGTATCCGTTGAAAATCCACAAGCCTGAAGGTGCGATTTTCTTATGGCTTTGGTTTGAAAACCTGCCTGTTTCGTCGCAAACCTTGTACGAAATGCTCAAAGCCGAAGGCACGCTGATTATTCCGGGCGAGCATTTCTTCGTCGGCATCGATACGCAAGACTATCCGCACGCGCACGAGTGTATCCGCATGAGCATTGCGCAGGACGCGGAAACGCTGGAAAAAGGCATTGCCGCGATCGGTCGCGTGGTGCGCGGTTTGTACGATAAAAAATAAACGCTTTGAATAGGCAAAGGCCGTCTGAAACCTGAGCAATCGGGTTTCAGACGGCCTTTTTGTCGGATTTAGATATGGTGGATAACCAGTTTTTTGCCTTCGTAATCGAGGACGTTGACGTCCATATCGAATAGGGTTTTGATGTTTTCGGCGGTGAAAATATCGTTGGGCTTGCCCTGCATGGCGACTTGGCCGTTTTTCATGGCGACGACGTAATCGGCGTAGGCGGCGGCCTGGTTGATGTCGTGCAGGACGACGACGGTGGTGCGTTTGTGTTCGTCGGTCAGTCGGCGCAGGATTTGCATGAGGGAGCGGGCATGATACATGTCGAGGTTGTTCAGCGGTTCGTCCAGCAAAACGTAGTCGGTGCGCTGGCAGAACACCATGGCAATCATGGCGCGTTGGCGTTGGCCGCCGGAAAGCTCGGTCAGGTAGCGGTCGGCGAAGTCTTGCAGGTGGAACTCGGCAAGCGCTTCTTCGACGATGGTTTTATCCGTTTCAGACGGCCTGCCTTGGTGGTAGGGATAGCGGCCGAACATGAGCAGGTCGCGCACGGTAATGCGGCTCATGATGCTGTTTTCTTGGGTGAGGATGGAGAGCGTGCGGGCGAGTTCGGCGGTGGGGGTGGTTTTGATGTCTTTGCCTGCGTAGCTGATGTTGCCGTATACCAAGGGCTGCAGGCGCGCCATAAAGGAGAGGAGTGTGGACTTGCCTGCGCCGTTCGGGCCGATCAGCGCGGTAATGCCGCCTTCGGGAATGTCGAGGCTGACGTCGTTGAGGATGGGGTTGCTGCCGATGGTGTGGCTGACGTTGCGGATGGTAATCATAGGCGGATCCAAGTGGAAATTTGAGTTTCAGACGGCCTTTCAGCGTGAGGCCGTCTGAATTTTATTCCTGTATGGTGTGGTTAGATTTCGCTGACGGTAACAAATTCGGGATTGTCGGCTTGGTCGATCAGGAAGGCGCGGACGCGTTCTTGCCAAAGCTCGCCGAATTGTTTGAGTTCGTCGGCACTTGCGCTGCCGCTGACGGCTTTGGGCATGATGTCGCGCATTTGCGGCGCAAAGGGTTGGAGCGCGGCATTGAGGCTGACGGCAACGGTTTTGCCGGTATCGCGGCGGCGGAGCGCGAGTGTGCCGTTGATTTCGCCTGTACCAAAGGACAAGAGGTGGCGGCGGGCAAAGCGTCCGGCTGGGCCTACGCCGCCAAAGCCGGTTTCGGGTGCCGCGCCGGTAAGGAGTTGGACGACGGAAGCGGTAACGCCGGTCGTGCCTTCGTCACGCTCGCCCTGCATAAAGGCTTCGATGTCGCCGCGTTGCGGCAGCTCTGCGCCGTAAAGGGCTTTCAGGCCTTTGACCACCATCAGGTAGGCACCGGCGACAGTCGGGCAGGAGTGGCCGCACAGGCGCACGGCATCGGCGTAGCGGTAAGTGAAGATGCCGTTTTCGGCTGCGCCGAGGAAGTCGGCCAATGCGTCTTGGACGGTAATGGTCGGGGCTTCATCGAAGAATGAAGGAAGGCGTTCTTGTGTCATGAGGGTTGTCCTTTATGGGTTTGCTTAGGCCGTCTGAAGGTTTCAGACGGCCTGAGTTTATTTTTGCGAACGTTTGGGCACGTTTAATTTATTTCTTTTTCAACACCAAATATAAAAATACCAATCCGCCTGCAAATTCGACGACCACGCTCAATACGGCCTGCATGCCGAGGAAGTGTTCGAAGATGGTTTGCCCGCCGACCAACAGGATGCCGCCGACACAAAAAGTCATGGGCAGGCGGACGGAATGTTTGACCGATGGAGAAAAATGGTTGGCCAGCGCGGCAACCAGCAGGCCGAAAAAGCTTACCGGGCCGACAACGGCGGTGGCGGTTGCAACCAGTGCGGCGATCCAGAGCAGCAGCCATAAGGTATTGCGCGTGTAGTTGATGCCCAAATTGATGGCCTGATTGCGGCCGAGCAGGTAAACATCGAGGCGGTGGCGTTCGCGCCAGATCACGGCGGCGCTGATGAGCAACACGATTGCGCCGATGCCCAACAATTCTGAATGGACAGTATTGAAGGTGGCAAACATATTCGCCTGCGCGGCGGTAAATTCTTCGGGATCAATCATGCGCGAAAGCAGCGATGACAGGCTGCGGAACAAAATCCCGAAAATCACGCCGATTAAAATCATGCGCGACAAATCGCGTCCGCCCTGTTTGATGAGCGTGTAGAACAGCAGCAGCGAGCCGCCCATCATGACGACCAGTTCAAAGCCGAATTTACCCGTCAACGGCAGGGAAGCATAGCCCACGCCGCCGAGCGTAAACACCAGCAATGTCTGCAAAAACACATACAGCGAATCGAAACCCAAAATCGAAGGGGTCAGAATTGGATTGTTGGTCAGCGTTTGGAAGAGTTGCGTGGATACGCCGACCGCATAGGCGACCATCAGCAGCGCGGTAAGCTTGGTCAGGCGCAGGTGCAAGACAAAGTCCCAATCGCCTTTGACGTTGAGCGTCATAAACAGGACGCAGGAAACCAGCAACAGTGCAAAGGCGACCCACAACGGACGGCTGCTTCCTGCCATAAAACCGATATTTTTTTCAGACGGCATGAGCAGGTTTCCTTAATAAAAGCCACAAAAACAAAGCCGTCCCCATTACGCCAAAAACCGTAGAGACCGGAATTTCAAACGGAAACACAATCACGCGTCCGACAATATCGCACAGCAACACCAAAGACGCGCCCAGCAAGGCCACCGCAGGCAGGCTTTGACGCAGTTTGTCGCCCATCAGGCGGCTGATGATGTTCGGCACGACCAAGCCGATAAACGGAATATTGCCGACCGTCACGACCACCAAAGACGTAATCAGCGCCACAATAATCAGCCCCGACCATAGAATCGCCGTCCGGTTCAGCCCCAAGTTCACGCTTACCGTTTCGCCCAAACCCAAAATCGTCAGCTGGTCGGCAATCAAATAGGCAAACAAAGCCAAAATCCCCGTTGCCCACAACAATTCATACCGCCCGAGCAACACGCCGGAAAAATCGCCCTGTTGCCACACGCCGAGCATTTGCAGCATTTCGTTTTCATACGCGATAAAGGTGGCCACCGCCTCAATCACACCGCCGAAAATAATCCCGACCAAAGGCACCATCAGTTGCGCGGTCGGCGGCAGGCGGCGGATCAGCAGCATAAAGATCAACATCCCGATCAGCGCGGCAACGGCGGCAACCGACATTTTTGCCAGCAGCGGCGCGGCCGGAAGCAGCAGGGTCATCAGAAGCAAACCCAGAGCCGCGCTTTGGCTTGCGCCCACCATCGACGGTTCGACAAAACGGTTGCGCATCAAAATCTGCATAATCATGCCGGCCACCGCCATCGACGCGCCCGTCAGCACAATCGCAAACGTGCGCGGCAGGCGGCTGATGAACATGACCTGTTGGCTGTCGGATAGCGAAAACAGGGCGGACCATTTGAATTCGGCCACGCCGACCGACAGGCTGACGGCAAACAATATCAGCAGCGCCACACCGTTGACCGCATTTAAAAATGAAGGTTTGTGAAACATAAAATGGTTCGGAAAAAATAAGGCCGTCTGAAAGAAGGGTTAAGGTATTTGGCAAAAAAGGCAGGTTTGCCCATCATAAAAACAGATGCAAACAGGCAAAAATTGTCCATTTGCACCATGTATTTTCAGACGGCCCAAATCCAATGACTTCAGGTCAAGCAGCTTGACCCTGTGTATCATCAAACCCTTCAGGCCGTCTGAAAGAAGCGGGCGGCTATGCCCGCGCCGAATTACTTGGTCGCATTAAACGCATCGCTGACCTGTTTGGAAGCGTTCAGCAATTCTTGTGCGCCGCCGGCCGCCAGATAGGTTTCCGGCACGAGGTACACGACTTGGCCTTTTTTCCAGGCGGTCGTTTCGGCAACCAGTGGATTGTTCAACACATCTTTCGCAGCCTGACCTTCTTCGCCGATGGCCGCGCCGCGGTCCAAAACAAACAGCCAATCAGGGTTTTTCTCTTTCAGGTATTCAAAGCTGATAGGCTGGCCGTGGCTGCCTTCTTTAATCGATTCATCAACAGCGGGAACGCCGATGTCTTTATGCAACCAACCGCCCAAACGTGAGGAAGGGCCGAAAGCTGACATCTTACCGCCGTTGACCAATACCACCAAACCCTTGCCTTTGCCTTGCGCAGAAGTTTTCGCCGCTTCAAACGAAGCATCGATTTCCGCTTTCAGCTTGTCCGCTTCGGCCTGTTTGCCGAAGATTTGACCCAGTGCGTCGATGCGCTCTTTTGAGCTTTCTTTCAGATTGGCGGTTTCGGCGGTCATCTCGATGGTCGGTGCGATCTCGTTCAACTTGTCAAACGCTTTGGCTGCACGGCTGCCGATGATGATGAGCTGCGGTTTGTAAGCGTTGAGTGCTTCGTAGTCAGGCTCAAACTGCGTGCCGGCAGGTTTCGTGGTTTTGAAATATTCGTCCAAGTAGGGCAGGCGGTTTTTGTCGACGGACAAACCGGTTTTCACGCCCAGTTTGTTTAAAGTATCGAGCATGCCCAAATCGTAAACGGCGATACGCTCCGGATTTTGCGGCACTGTTGCCTCACCGCGCGTGGTTTTCACCGTCAGGCTTGCGCCTTCGGTTTGGGCGGCAGAAGCGGAAGCAGTTTGTGCCTGATTGGAAGCAGAATCTTTTGGTGAACACGCACCCAAAGCGAGGGTGCAGCATACGGCTAAAGCGGTCAAACGTAACATAGAGTTTCTCCGTAGTCGGAAATAAAGTAAATCGAAATGATAACTTGTATCGGATTATAAAGCTAGATGCCGTCTGAAAACTTTTGTTTTCAGACGGCTTTTTCAAGCTGATTGCTTAGAAGCGGTAGTTCACGCCCAAGCGTACATCACGTCCGGTACCTGGTAGGGTATTGGTCCAGCGTTGGCTGTGCGGATAGTAGAACTTGTTAAACACGTTGTTGACTGAAAGATTGACATTGAGCGTGTCTTTGCCCAGTGGTTTCCAGTTGGCGAAGACATCGTTCACACCGAAACCTTGGCGTACAACGTTTTCCAGTTTGCCGTCGCGACCTTTTTGACCTGCCACCAATATCGAACCCACGGCTTTTTGAACATAGCGTCCGCGCCAGCCGATTTCCAGATTCGGATTTTGGAAGCGGTAGGCAAGGGAGGCCGTCCAAGTGCGGCCGGTTTGTGCGCCAAACTCGGGGTTCGCGCTTAACAATTTATCTTTGTGCGTATCGTAAAAACGCGGTTTGCTGTGGCTTACGCCGACTTTGGCAGTCAGGCCGCCTGTACGGTAGGACGCGCCTAATTCGTAACCGTGGTTTTTGACGTAGCCGGCGTTGACGGCTTCACGGATGGCGACAGAGTCGTGGCGGTTTTGCGGATTGGCAAGCGCGTCTTTGATGGTCTGCCAGAAGTAGCTGCCGTTTGCGGCAAACGTGCCGTCGTTGTAGTTGAAGCCGATTTCGGTATTGCGCGCGCGTTCAGCTTTAGTGCCGTCGGCAATCGAGATGATGCCGCGTTTGCCGTGGGTTTGCAGCGCGTCATACAGGCGCGGGCTGCGGCTGGCGTAGTTGTGGCTTACGCTGAAGCTCAAGTTTTCGACAGGTTGGTAAATTACGCCCAGACTCGGGTTGACTTTGCCGTCTGAAACCGATTTGCCGTCATGGGTTTTGATATCGAAATGGTCGTAACGCAGACCGCCGGTCAGGGTAACATCGCCGATATCTTGGATGGCTTCGACATACACGCCGTAATCGGTTTTGGTCGGGTTGGTCAGGCTGTATCCGCGTACCAGACTTTGCAGGGCGGCATTGGTGCTGGTGTATTGCGAATTCAGGAAGGTATGAGGTTTGATTTCCTGATGGCGGTAGTTGACACCGTATTTCAACAGGGTTTTTTCGGCAAGGCGGCTGTCGAAGTTGATATTTGCACCTTTGGTGGTGATTTTGGTTGTGGTCGGACCTGCCACATTGCCTGCGTAACCGCTGCCGCTGTCATCGGCGGAATAGCGTTCGTTTTCCAACACATAGGCGTTGGCGTTCAGTTTTTCGACAAAGCCCAGGTTTTTACCCGTGTACTCCAAGTTGGTGTTGGATTGGGTAGTTTCACGGTATGAGGGTTTCTGCCTGTCTTTTGCAGGGTTGGACTCGAAGATTGTAAACTCTTCACGCACAGTACGGATGCCCCGGTGCTGGTCTTTCATGTGGCTCAACACGATGCGGTGGTCGCCGTCGCCGAAGGTTGTTCCGATTTTGGCCAGGTAGCTGCGTTTGTCCAGTGCGCTGTAAGGTACGGTTTTGCCGCCGTTGGGACTTTTGTAGCCTTTACCTGCTTCGTAATCTTTTTCATCGTTGCGGTTGTAAGAGAATAAGCCGTCGAAGTTGCCGGCTTTTCCGAACACGCTGGCGCCGTAGTTTACGCCGTCATTGCTGGCATAGCCGCTGCTGAGGCGCACGCCCCAGTTTTTGTCCAAACCTTTTAGCAAGTCTTCGGCATCGACTGTTTTAGTAATAATCGCGCCGTTGGTCGCACCAATACCGGCAGATGCCGAGCCCGCGCCTTTCTGTACGGAGACGATTTTGACCAGCGCAGGGTCGATGATGAAACGGCCTTGGTGATACAGTATTTGGCTGTCGGAATAGGCGTTGTCCACCTTGATGTCGACAGAGTTCTGACCCATGCCGCGCAAGGTCATGTGTTGGGATGTGCCGTTACCGCCGCCGAAATCGATGGCAGGTTCTTCTTTTAATAATTCGCGCAAATCGGTTGATGTGCTTTCGTCTTTTTGACGAAGGGTGACGATATTGGTTTTGATTTTGCTGCCTTGGCGGTCACCTTTAACGGTAACGGTATCAAGCACAACATTGTCTTTGGCTTCATTTTCTGCGTGTGCAAAACCGGCTGCCAGTGTCAGTGACAGCAGGCTTAGTCGGAACAGGGGCGTATTCATTGAAAATGTCCTTAATAAAATGACAGTAATAAAAAAATAAAAGCAAATCCAAATCAAAGAGGAATTATCTTTAAAATATGCAATTAAGAATAATCATCATTTATAATAATGCATTAAAAAGGAATAGTTGTAAAGAGTTGTGCTGCATTTGTAAAGAAATTGTGTTGTTTTTAAACGAATTTTGCAGTTTGTATGTCAGGCCGTCTGAAAAATAAGTGATCGGGCATTTTTGCGTATGAAAATATTTGGAAAGACTGCATAGAATTTTTTACTTTTTCCCTTGAATTTGTCGCAAACAACCCAAATCTACCCGCCATTACGGCAGGCTTTCTACTAAGTGTGCCGCTATTTTCAAGCAAACCGTGTCTGTCATGTCCGACAGACAATTGTTTTCAATCTATTTATTTATCGGAGCATTAAGACATGACCATCCGCCCTTTACACGACCGCGTAGTCGTCAAACGCTTAGAAGCTGAAGAAAAAACCGCCTCCGGCATCGTTTTGCCGGGTGCGGCTGCTGAAAAACCCGACATGGGCGAAGTAATCGCCGTGGGTGCGGGCAAAATCGGTAAAGACGGCGAGCGCCGTCCGCTGGATGTCAAAGTCGGCGACAAAGTGATCTTCGGCAAATACAGCGGCCAAACTGTAAAAGCCGACGGCGAAGAGCTGTTGGTAATGCGTGAAGAAGACATCTTCGGTATTGTGGAGTAAACCTGATTTTTGAGGATAAAGTGAATGTTTATTAAAGAAACTTGCAAACAATTTATTGATGCCACAATCAATACTTTTTCAAATCCAACAGGTACTGCAAGGCTGCTATCAGGTGCTGCAACTTTAGCACGAGCTGACAAAGCAGGTGTTACAATTCAGCAAATGAAACAAATTTTTCCTGATTTGCAAAATCAATCAGATGAACAAGTGGCTGGGTTTATTTCCATTTCCCAAGGTTTGATTAATGGTGATATTCATATCCAAAGCACAGCATTTGGTGAAGAACAGCAACAAGAAATGAAATTGCAAGAAGCACAGCTCTAAGAGTTATAGTGCATTGAAAATTAATTATATTTTCTGGAGATAAAATATGGCAGCAAAAGACGTACAGTTCGGTAACGAAGTTCGCCAAAAAATGGTAAACGGTGTCAACGTATTGGCAAACGCCGTACGCGTAACTTTGGGCCCTAAAGGCCGCAACGTGGTACTCGACCGCGCTTTCGGCGGCCCGCACATCACTAAAGACGGTGTGTCTGTTGCAAAAGAAATCGAATTGAAAGACAAATTCGAAAACATGGGCGCGCAAATGGTGAAAGAAGTGGCGTCCAAAACCAACGACGTAGCCGGCGACGGTACCACTACTGCAACCGTATTGGCGCAATCCATCGTTGCCGAAGGCATGAAATACGTGACCGCCGGCATGAACCCGACCGACCTGAAACGCGGTATCGACAAAGCCGTTGCCGCTTTGGTTGACGAGCTGAAAAACATCGCCAAACCTTGCGATACTTCTAAAGAAATCGCTCAAGTCGGCTCGATTTCCGCCAACTCTGACGAACAAGTCGGCGCGATTATCGCCGAAGCGATGGAAAAAGTCGGTAAAGAAGGCGTGATTACCGTTGAAGACGGCAAATCTTTGGAAAACGAATTGGATGTCGTCGAAGGTATGCAGTTCGACCGCGGCTACCTGTCTCCTTACTTCATCAACGATGCTGAAAAACAAATCGCTGCTTTGGACAATCCGTTTGTATTGTTGTTCGACAAAAAAATCAGCAACATCCGCGACTTGTTGCCTGTTTTGGAACAAGTGGCCAAAGCCAGCCGTCCGCTCTTGATTATCGCTGAAGACGTAGAAGGCGAAGCCTTGGCGACTTTGGTGGTGAACAACATCCGCGGCATCCTGAAAACCGTTGCCGTGAAAGCCCCTGGCTTCGGCGACCGCCGCAAAGCCATGTTGCAAGACATCGCTATCCTGACTGGCGGCGTGGTGATTTCCGAAGAAGTCGGCCTGTCTCTGGAAAAAGCGACTTTGGACGACTTGGGTCAAGCCAAACGCATCGAAATCGGTAAAGAAAACACCACCATTATCGACGGTTTCGGCGATGCGGCCCAAATCGAAGCGCGTGTTGCTGAAATCCGCCAACAAATTGAAACCGCAACCAGCGAATACGACAAAGAAAAACTGCAAGAGCGCGTGGCCAAATTGGCCGGCGGTGTGGCAGTGATCAAAGTCGGTGCCGCTACCGAAGTCGAAATGAAAGAGAAAAAAGACCGCGTGGAAGACGCGCTGCACGCTACCCGCGCAGCCGTTGAAGAAGGCGTGGTTGCCGGCGGTGGTGTCGCCCTGTTGCGCGCCCGTGCTGCTTTGGAAAACCTGCATACCGGCAATGCCGACCAAGACGCAGGCGTACAAATCGTATTGCGCGCCGTTGAGTCTCCTCTGCGTCAAATTGTTGCCAACGCAGGCGGCGAACCTAGCGTGGTTGTGAACAAAGTGTTGGAAGGTAAAGGCAACTACGGTTACAACGCAGGCTCCGGCGAATACGGCGACATGATCGAAATGGGCGTACTCGACCCTGCCAAAGTAACCCGTTCCGCGCTGCAACACGCCGCATCTATCGCCGGCCTGATGCTGACCACAGACTGCATGATCGCTGAAATCCCTGAAGAAAAACCTGCTATGCCTGATATGGGCGGCATGGGTGGTATGGGCGGCATGATGTAAGGCCGTCTGAAACCTTCAGACAAAAAGCAAAACCGCACGGCAAGCAGCTGTGCGGTTTTTTATTTGTCAGTAGAAGCATGAGATGGTGAGGGGCATGCCATGATTTACTGAGAAATAAGGGCAGCCAGTTCCATTGAATCTGAAGCAATCAAATAAACTTCATCATAAAAAAGGCCGTCTGAAACTTTATTTTGTATTTCAGACGGCCTGCTTAATGATCTAAACCGTTACTTTTTGTTTGAACGGCTGTATCGGACAGCTTGAGATAAGAGTTCTTCAATTTCTATCCACATAATGCCTCCTTACAGTAAACCAGGTTGACCTAAAGCCGGGTCGTTGGCTCGTGCCGCTTGGGCATCTTCGACAGTCAGTCCAAGGGCTTTGGCTACGCCTTCGCCGTATGCCGGATCGCAACGGTAGCAGTTGCGGATATGGCGGTATTTGATGAAGTCAGGCGCATCGCCCATGGCCGCGGCGGTGTTGTTAAACAAAGCCTGTTTCTGTGCGTCGTTCATCAGGTTAAACAAGGCGCGCGGTTGGCTGAAATAGTCGTCATCGTCTTGGCGGTAGTCCCAGTGCGCCGCGTCGCCGTTGATTTTCAAAGGCGGTTCGGCGAAGTCGGGTTGTTGCTGCCATTGGCCGAAGCTGTTGGGTTCGTAGTGCGGCAGGCTGCCGTAGTTGCCGTCGGCACGGCCTTGTCCATCGCGCTGGTTGCTGTGAACAGGGCAACGTGGGCGGTTGACAGGGATTTGGCGGAAGTTTACGCCCAAGCGGTAGCGCTGCGCATCAGCGTAATTGAACAAACGCGCTTGCAGCATTTTGTCGGGGCTGGCGCCGATACCGGGAACGAGGTTGCTCGGTGCGAAGGCGGATTGTTCCACATCGGCGAAGAAGTTTTCGGGATTGCGGTTTAACTCAAATTCGCCCACTTCAATCAGCGGATAGTCTTTTTTCGGCCAAACTTTGGTTAAGTCAAACGGATGATAAGGCACTTTTTCCGCATCGGCTTCAGGCATGACTTGGATGTACATCGTCCATTTTGGAAACTCGCCGCGCTCGATGGCTTCGTACAGATCGCGCTGGTGGCTTTCGCGGTCGTCGGCGATGATTTTTGCGGCTTCTTCGTTGGTCAGGTTTTTAATCCCTTGCTGGCTGCGGAAATGGAATTTCACCCAAAAACGCTCGCCCGCTTCGTTCCAGAAGCTGTAAGTATGCGAACCAAAGCCGTGCATATGGCGGTAGCTGGCGGGGATGCCGCGGTCGCTCATGACGATGGTGACTTGGTGCAGGGCTTCGGGCAGCAGCGTCCAGAAGTCCCAGTTGTTTGTGGCGGAACGCATATTGGTGCGCGGGTCGCGTTTGACGGCTTTGTTCAGGTCGGGGAATTTACGCGGGTCGCGCAGGAAGAACACGGGCGTGTTGTTGCCGACCATATCCCAGTTGCCTTCTTCGGTATAAAACTTCAATGCAAAGCCACGGATGTCGCGTTCCGCATCTGCTGCGCCGCGCTCGCCTGCCACGGTGGTGAAACGGGCGAACATCTCGGTTTTCTTACCGACTTCGCTGAAGATTTTGGCGCGGGTGTATTTTGTGATGTCGTGTGTTACGGTAAACGTACCGAACGCGCCTGAACCTTTGGCGTGCATACGGCGTTCGGGGATGACTTCGCGCACGAAGTCGGCAAGTTTTTCATTCAGCCATAAGTCTTGCGCCAACAACGGACCGCGCGGACCTGCGGTCAGGCTGTTTTGGTTGTCGGTAACGGGCGCGCCGTTGTTCATGGTCAGGTGGGTAACAGGGCATTTAGAGGTAGTCATGATGGTTTCCTTTGCAAAATGGTCAGTGGTTTATAAAACGATTTGCCGGAAGGCATATTCGTAGCCGGTTTCTTGATTCTCATAAATTTCTTGTATCGACATTTGTTTTTCCTTTTACTTAAGCTATGAAAACAACTATACAGAAAGGTTTTAACTATTGGAACTATGAAACCGATTTAGAATAGATATAATAAATCAATTATTAAATATCATTAGTTTTAATAAATAATTTAATTGTGAAAAAAGGCCGTCTGAAACTTTATTTTGTGTTTCAGACGGCCTTATTTTTAGTCAAAACAAGGGATTATTTATCCAGTTTGGCTTTGCGTTCTTCCAACCAATGTTCCAAGTAGTGGATGCTGACGCCACCTTTTTGGAAGCCTGGGTCGCTGAACAAGTCGCGGTGCAGCGGCGTATTGGTTTTGATGCCGGTAATCGCCAGCTCGGCAAGGGCTACGCGCATTTTTGCCATGGCTTGGTCGCGGTCTTTACCGACGACGCAGATTTTGCCGATCAGGCTGTCGTAGTAAGGAGGAATGCGGTAGCCTTGGTAGATGTGGCTGTCGACGCGGATGCCAAAGCCGCCGGGCAGGTGGCAGCTTTCAATCAGACCTGGGCTTGGAATGAAGTTGTACGGGTCTTCGGCGTTGATACGGCACTCAAACGCGTGGCCTTCGACTTGAATGTCTTCCTGTTTGTATTGCAAAGGCAGGCCGGATGCGATGCGTAATTGCTCTTGGACGATGTCTACGCCGGTGATGAGCTCGGTAACCGGATGCTCAACCTGAACGCGTGTGTTCATCTCGATAAAGAAGAATTCGCCGTCTTCGTACAGGAATTCAAACGTACCTGCGCCGCGATAGCCGATGCGTTTGCAAGCGTCGGCACAGGCTTTGCCGATTTTGGCGCGTTCTTCTTCAGTGATGAACGGAGCCGGTGCTTCCTCGATGACTTTTTGGTGGCGGCGCTGCATGGAGCAGTCGCGCTCGGCGAGGTAGATGGCGTTGCCGTGTTCGTCGGCAATCACTTGGATTTCGACGTGGCGCGGACGTTGCAGATAGCGTTCCATGTAAACCATCGGGTTGCCGAATGCCGCGCCTGCTTCGGCTTTGGTCATTTCGACAGACTGGAGGAGGTCTTCTTTTTTCTCGACGACGCGCATACCGCGACCGCCGCCACCGCCGGATGCTTTGATAATGACGGGATAACCGACTTTATCGGCAATTTTGAGGATTTCTTCGCCGTCGTCCGGCAATGCGCCTTCAGAGCCGGGAACGCA
This sequence comes from Neisseria sp. HMSC073G10, assembly GCF_001812605.1. Lineage (NCBI taxonomy): Bacteria > Pseudomonadati > Pseudomonadota > Betaproteobacteria > Neisseriales > Neisseriaceae > Neisseria > Neisseria sp. HMSC073G10. The sequence goes on from NZ_KV809540.1 coordinate 57,426, forward strand.
AGGCACGCCGGCTTCGATCATGGCGTGTTTAGCGGATACTTTGTCGCCCATCAGACGGATGGTGTCGGCTTTAGGGCCGATGAAGACAAAGCCGGATTGTTCGACTTGTTCGGCAAAGTTGGCGTTTTCGGCGAGGAAGCCGTAGCCCGGGTGGATGCCGTCGGCTTCGGTGACTTCGGCAGCAGCAATGAGGGCGGGAATGTTGAGGTAGCTTTGTGCAGATGCGGCAGGGCCGATGCACACGGATTCGTCGGCGAGTTTGACGTGCAGGCTGTCTTTGTCGGCTTCGGAATGGACGGCGACGGTGGCGATGCCCATTTCACGGCAGGCACGCAGGACGCGCAGGGCGATTTCGCCCCGGTTGGCGATCAATACTTTTTTCAGCATGATAATCTTTCCGGATGGTTCAGACGGCCTCAGCGGCCGCCTAATGCGTTGCGGATTTTCTGGTCGGTTTTGTATTGTCTCAAAGCGTAAACCGACCACATGGCTGCCGGTATCCAGCCAACCAGCGTACACTGCAGAATCAGACAGATGATGCCTGCAAACGGACGGCCGATGGTGAAAAACTGCAACCAAGGCAAGAAAATAGCCAAAATCAGACGCATGGTTTGTCCTTAATGAACAGAAAAAGGAATTTCAGACGGCCTTGAAGATAAAGGCCGTCTGAAAAAGCGGATTATTCAATGATGAAGAGCGGCTCGCCGTATTCGACCGGAGTACCGTTTTCAACCAGAATTTCTTTAACGACACCGGATTTCTCGGCTTCGATTTCATTCATCAGCTTCATGGCTTCGATAATGCACAAAGTATCGCCGGCTTTTACTTGTTTACCTACTTCAACGAAAGCTGCGGCGTTCGGGCCGGGAGCGCGATAGAACGTACCTACCATAGGCGATTTTTGCGCGTTGGACAAATCGCGAGCGGCAGGGGCGGCGGCCGGAGCGGCTGCGGCCGGAGCAGCAGGGGCGGCAACCGGAGCGGCTGCGGCAGGTGCCGGAGCAGCATAAATAGGCGCTGCGGCGGCAGTGGTACGCGTAATGCGGACTTTTTCTTCGCCTTCGGTAACTTCAATTTCTGCAATGCCTGATTCTTCGACCAAATCAATCAGTTTTTTTAATTTACGCAAATCCATTGCTTTTCCTTTTTAGCGCGGCATAAAGTGCATATTGGGTATGCGCCGCTGTGGTTTTAGATGATTTCCTGAGACGTCGGAAGGTAGGTTTGCCATCCGGCGTTTAAATAATGTCGGAACAGGGCGGAGCCTGAGAAATGAATCTGGTTATTTTCCCGAACTTGTCGGTAAATGTCCAGTAAAAGATAGAAAAAAGGCGTTTTTCGGCGAAAAAAGAAAGGAACGCTGATTTTCGTTAAAAAGTGATTTTTTCAAGAGCGTTTATTCTAATTTATTGGTTTTTCGACAAAACATGCCGTCTGAAAACCAACTTTGCGCGTATAATGGCGCCTGTTTTTTTAAAGTATGCACGACAATGGATATTTCCGATTTTGATTTTGAATTGCCCGAAAAACTGATTGCTCAGCATCCTCCGGAAGTGCGCGGCAGTAGCAGGCTTCTGGTTGCCTTGCCTACATTGCCGATTGAAGACAAACATTTCGGCGATTTACCCGATTATGTCGCTCCGGGCGATGTGCTGGTGTTTAACAATACCAAAGTGATGAAGGCACGCCTGTTCGGTCAAAAAGCCAGTGGGGGCAAAATCGAAGCCCTGATTGAGCGGGTATTGGACGCGCATACCGCATTGGCGCATATCCGCTCGTCCAAATCGCCGAAACCGGGTACAGAATTGATTTTTGAAGGCGATATCCGTGCCGTCATGATGGAGCGCGCGGAAGAATTGTTTTGCCTGAAATTTAAAGGCGAGCAAACCGTTTACGAACTTTTAGAGCAAAACGGCCATCTGCCCTTGCCGCCTTATATCGAACGCGCGGCCGATGATGAAGACGACAGCCGCTATCAGACCGTGTACGCCAAGTATCAAGGCGCAGTGGCCGCACCGACGGCAGGTTTGCACTTTACCGATGAGTTATTGGGCCGTCTGAAAGCCAAAGGCGTAGAAACCGCGGAAGTAACCCTGCACGTCGGTGCAGGCACATTCCAACCCGTGCGCGTCGATAAAATTGAAGAACATAAAATGCACAGCGAGTGGTTTGACGTACCGGCCGAGACCGTTGCCGCCGTTGAGGCCGCCAAAGCGCGCGGCAATAAGGTGTGGGCAGTGGGTACAACCTCCATGCGCGCCTTGGAGTCCGCCGCACGCGAAACAGGCCGTCTGAAAGCCGGACGCGGCGATACCGATATTTTCATTACGCCGGGCTACCGCTTCAATGTTGCCGACCGCTTGATTACCAACTTCCACCTGCCCAAATCAACCTTGCTGATGCTTGTCAGCGCGTTTTCGGGTATGGAGCATATCCGCAGCGTTTACCGTCATGCGGTGGAACAGGAATACCGCTTTTTCAGCTATGGCGATGCGATGATTTTGGGAAAAGCGGAATAAATTGGAAGCAGATTGGAGCGTTTCAAACAGGGTATTTGGGTTGTCCCGAATCTGAATCAGTTGGAACGCTCTATTAAAACACGCGAAGTTGTTGGGATTTGAGTTGTAAGAAATAAAGTACAAAAACAAAAAAGGCCGTCTGAAAATGGTTTTCAGACGGCCTTTTATATCCCCATGCTTAGGCGTCGATGTTTTGTGCCAGCAGGGCGTTGTTTTCGATGAAGGCACGGCGCGGTTCGACTTCGTCGCCCATGAGGGTGACGAACACTTCGTCGGCGGCGATGGCGTCTTCGATGCGGACTTTCAGGAGGCGGCGGACGGTAGGATCCATCGTGGTTTCCCAAAGCTGTTCCGGATTCATCTCGCCCAAGCCTTTGTATCGTTGGATGGACATGCCTTTTTGGGCAACGCTCATCAAGATGTCCAAAGCGCCTTCAAAGCTGTCGATGTCGTACTCGTTGTCGCCTTTGTAGAGCTTCGCCCCTTTGCCGACCATGCCTTTGAGTGCGGCGGCGGTTTGGGTAAGGGTTTGGTAGGCTTTGCTGTTGAGGAACTTAGGCTCGAGGTAGCTCACCATCACATTGCCGTGCAGCTTGCGTGTGATTTTGATGAACTGGTGTCCTTCGTGGCCTTCGATGCGTTCAAGTGCGACTTCTTTTTCGTCCAAGAGGCCGCTCAATTCGGCAACGGCGCGGTCTGCGCTTTCTGCTGTACTGAGGTCGACCGGCGAAGCGTGCAGCATGGCGTGCAGGACGAGTTCGTCAATGATGCGGCTTTCTTGCTCGATAACGGTTTTGGCCAACAGGAATTGTTTGGCGGTATTGGCAAGCTCTTCGCCTTCGATGGTGCGGCCGTCTGAAACGATTTTGGCTTTTTCCAAGGCCAAGCCGAGCAGCCATTGGTCTTTTTCCAATTCGTCTTTGAGATAGCGCTCTTGTTTGCCGTATTTGGCTTTGTACAAAGGCGGCTGGGCGATGTAGATGTAGCCGCGTTCGACCAGCTCGGGCATTTGGCGGTAGAAGAAGGTCAGGAGCAGGGTGCGGATGTGCGCGCCGTCCACGTCGGCATCGGTCATGATGATGATGCGGTGGTAGCGCAGTTTTTCGGCATTGAATTCTTCTTTGCCGATGCCCGCGCCCAAAGCGGTAATCAGCGTGGCGACTTCTTGGCTGGCCAGCATTTTTTCAAAACGTGCTTTCTCAACGTTCAAAATTTTACCTTTGAGCGGCAAAATCGCTTGGAATTTGCGGTCGCGGCCTTGCATGGCGGAACCGCCTGCGGAGTCGCCCTCGACGAGGTAGAGTTCGGACAGGGCAGGGTCTTTTTCTTGGCAGTCGGCAAGTTTGCCCGGCAGGCCCAAACCGTCCATCACACCTTTGCGGCGGGTAATTTCGCGTGCTTTGCGGGCGGCTTCGCGCGCGCGCGCGGCATCGACGATTTTGCTGGTGATGATTTTGGCTTCGGTCGGGTTTTCTTCAAGGAAGTCGGTCAAGGCTTGGTTGATGACTTCGTTGACAACGGGGCCGATTTCGCTGGAAACCAGTTTGTCTTTAGTTTGCGATGAGAATTTCGGGTCGGGCAGTTTGACGGACAAAACGCAGGTCAGGCCTTCACGCATATCGTCGCCGGCGGTTTCCACTTTGGCTTTTTTGGCCACTTCGTTGGCTTCGATATAGTTGTTGATGGTGCGGGTCATCACTTGGCGCAGCGCGGTCAAGTGCGTACCGCCATCGCGTTGCGGAATGTTGTTGGTAAAACATTGCACGCTTTCTTGGTAGCTGTCGTTCCATTGCATCGCGCATTCGACGCTCATGCCGTCTTTTTCGCCGAACGCGTAGAAGATTTTTTCGTGCAACGGCGTTTTTTTGCGGTTCATGTATTGCACGAAGCCGGCCACGCCGCCGGAGAGGGCGAAGCTTTCGTGTTTGCCGTCGCGTTCGTCGGTCAATTCAATGTCCACGCCGTTGTTCAGGAACGAAAGTTCGCGGATGCGTTTGGCGAGGATGTCGAAGCTGTATTCGACATTGCCGAAGGTTTCGCTACTGGCGAGGAAGCGTACGGTTGTGCCTTTTTTGTCGGAATCGCCGACAACCTTCAACGGCTCTTCGGTTTCGCCGCGTACGAAGCGGACGAAGTGTTCTTTGCCGTCGCGGTAGATGGTCAGCGTTACCCAGTCGGACAGCGCGTTGACGACGGACACGCCCACGCCGTGCAGGCCGCCGGAGATTTTGTAGCTGTTGTTGTCGAACTTGCCGCCCGCGTGCAATACGGTCATGATGACTTCGGCGGCAGAGCGTCCTTCTTTCGGGTGGATGCCGGTCGGCATACCGCGCCCGTTGTCGGCCACGCTGACGGAATTGTCGGCATGGATGGTTACGGTGATTTTGTCGCAATGTCCGGCGAGCGCTTCGTCAATGGCGTTGTCGAGCACCTCGAACACCATGTGGTGCAGGCCGCTGCCGTCCTGCGTGTCGCCGATATACATACCGGGGCGTTTGCGTACCGCTTCCAAGCCTTCCAGCACTTGTATGCTGTCGGCGCCGTATTCTTCGTGTTTTTGGTCAGTCATGGTCTTTTCTTGCTGAATTTCAAGGAATTTTTCCGTGCGCGCAATGAAATGTCAAACGGGCGCGGCGGATGTGTTCCGAAAGGTCAAAATAATAGGCAATTATACCTGATTTTGCTGGAATATTCAGCGTTTTAAGTGCAAAAAGGCCGTCTGAAAGATTAAATTTCAGACGGCCTTTGTATCGGAAAACGGGTTTAGCGTTTGACGCCGCTCAATCGCGCCCAGCCTTCTTCGATTTCGGCTGGCTCGATGTCAAACCATTGGCTGTAAATGCCGCTGAGTTCTTCGACTTGTTCGTCCAAAAGGCCGGATAAAACAATGCGGCCGCCTTGTTTGGTGCGCGCGGCAAGCATTTCGCCGAGCATACGCAACGGGTTTGCCAGAATGTTGGCGACAACGACATCAAACTGGCCTTGCGGCAAGCCGTCCGGCAGGTAGAACTGCGCGTCGACGTTGTTTTGCGCGGCATTGTCTTTGCTGGCGCGGATGGCTTGTTCGTCAATATCTACACCGATGGCGGAGCCTGCGCCGAGTTTGAGGGCGGCAATGGCCAAAATGCCTGAGCCGCAGCCGTAGTCCAATACGCTTTCGCCGCCTTTGAGCTGTGTGTCGAGCCATTTGAGGCAGAGGCGGGTGGTCGGGTGGCTGCCTGTGCCGAAGGCAAGACCCGGGTCGAGTTGCAGGTTGACGGCGTTGCCGTTGGGCGCTTCGTGCCAAGACGGGGTAATCCACAAGCGGTCGGAAATTTGAATCGGGTCGAATTGCGCTTGGGTCAGGCGTACCCAGTCTTGATCTTCAAGGATTTCGCCGGTGTATTTCAAATCGTTCAAACCGCATTCCTGCGCGGCGGCTTCGATAATGGAAGCGGCGTCGTCGCTTTCGCCGAAAAGGGCGATGACTTTGCTTTGTTGCCAGATTTGTTCGGTCGGCATGCCCGGCTCGCCGAAAATGGCCTGCTCGTTTTCTGTACCGGCGTAGGCATCTTCAATGGCGGCGGACAATGCGCCGTGTTCCATCAGCGCGTCGGCAAGGCGTTCGGCGACGGCATCGTTGACGTTGATGGTGATTTGTTGATAGGACATGGTGGGGCTTTCTTTTTAATAAGGCCGTCTGAAAATCGACGTTGTGCTTTCAGACGGCCTTGTAAGGTATGAAACCTGATGATGTGGGTTTATCGGTTTTTCAAACCCAGTACGTCTTGCATATCGTACAGCCCTTTTTTGCCGTTTGCCCAAACTGCGGCGCGTACGGCACCGGCGGCAAAGGTCATGCGGCTGCTGGCTTTGTGGGTGATTTCCACGCGCTCGCCGTCGGTGGCGAAGAGGGCGGTGTGGTCGCCGACGATGTCGCCTGCGCGGACGGTGGCAAAACCGATGGTGGATGGATCGCGCGGGCCGGTATGGCCTTCACGGCCGTAAACGGCGCATTCTTTGAGGTCGCGGCCGAGTGCGTCGGCAATGACTTCACCCATGCGCAACGCAGTGCCGCTTGGGGCATCGACTTTGTGGCGGTGGTGGCCTTCGATGATTTCGATGTCGTAGCCTTCGTTTAACACGCGGGCGACGGTGTCGAGGATATGGAAGGTCAGGTTGACGCCGACGCTGAAGTTGGCGGCGAAGACAACGCCTGTTTTCTCGCCTGCAGCTTGGATGGCAGCTTTGCCTGCGTCGTCAAAACCTGTCGTGCCGATGATGATGTTGACGCCTTTTTCCACGCATTTTTGCAGGTGTTTCAGGGTTGGCTCGGGGCGGGTAAAGTCGATAAGGACATCGCTTTGAGCCAGTACGGCATCCACGTCGTCTGAAATGGCAACGCCGGTTTTGAGGCCGGAGGCGAAGCCTGCATCCAAACCCAATACTTCCGAACCGGAATGTTCCAGTGCGCCGGAGAGGACGGCATCGGGATGGTTGTTGACGGCTTCAACCAAGACGCGGCCCATGCGGCCGTTGACGCCAGCAATGGCGATTTTCAATGCGCTCATGAGGCTTCCTTATTGCGGCTTGGTTTCGGTGGTCGGAACGACGTTTTGTCCGGCCTGAACCGCTTCGATGGATTTTTGAATGGCATCGCCTTCGGCGCGTGCGAGGACGTCGTTTTCAAAGTACAGGGTCAGGTTGCTTTGTTCTTTGATGATGCCGTTGCGGCTGGTGTTGAAAGTGTAATCCCAGCGGTCGGCATGGAAGGCGTCGCGCAGGAGCGGCGTACCGAGCAGCAGTTGGACTTGGTCGCGGGTCATACCTTGGCGCAGGGAAACCACGGCGCGGGGATTGAGCTCGTTACCTTGAATGATTTTGAGTTTGTAGGATGGAAAGTTGGATACGCGCTCGGCACTGCATGAGGCCAGACCTAAAATAGCGGCGATGGCAAGGCATAAGGCTTTATTCACGGGCTTACCTTTCTGTGTCATTTCGGGAAAGATGTTTATCATCGCTTGAATATTTTTAAAAAGCAAACGATAATCATCTTCTTAATTTTTCTTTTCGCCGATTTTCAATTGTAAGACCGGCGGCAGATTGCCGCCCTTTAACGGCCCAATAGTGGGCAAACGGGCGGAAAGTGCGTATTATAACGGTTATTACCTTACAGGGATATTGAATATTATGGAAAAATTCAGCAACATTGCGCAATTGAAAGACAGCGGTTTGAAAGTTACGGGTCCGCGTTTGAAAATTTTGGACTTGTTCGAGACTCATGCCGAGGAGCATTTGAGTGCGGAAGATGTGTACCGTATCCTGTTGGAAGAGGGCGTGGAAATCGGCGTGGCGACGATTTACCGTGTGTTGACCCAGTTTGAACAGGCCGGCATTTTGCAACGCCATCATTTTGAAACCGGCAAAGCGGTTTACGAATTGGACAAAGGCGATCACCACGACCACATCGTCTGCGTGAAATGCGGCGAAGTAACCGAATTCCACAATCCGGAAATCGAAGCGCTGCAAGACAAAATTGCCGAAGAAAACGGCTACCGCATCGTCGATCACGCGCTGTATATGTACGGCGTATGCGGCGAATGCCAAACCAAAACCAAACGTTAAGCAGTTTGTATGTTGATTTTTCAGACGGCCTTGGGCATTTTCAGCTTGAGGCCGTCTGAAACTTTATGGGCTTTACGATGAGGATTCCTTTACTTGCGCCACGGGATTATCGTTTTCCCGACCCGTCTTACGCTTTGGCCGAATGTGACGGCTTGGTCGGCGTCAGCGGCGATTTGGATACTGGGCGGCTGCTGTCGGCGTATGGGCAGGGGATTTTTCCGTGGTTTAGCCGCGACGGTTGGTTTTTCTGGTATGCGGTTGCGCCGCGAGCCGTGATTGTGCCGGAAAGCCTGCATATCGGCCGTTCGCTCGCCAAAACTTTGCGTCACAAGCCGTATCGGGTAACGGTCAACCGCTGTTTTGAAAAAGTAATTGCCCATTGCGCCAGTGTGCCGCGTCCGGAACAGGACGGAACGTGGATAGAACCTGCGTTTCAGACGGCCTATTTGAAGCTGCACCATCAGGAGCATGCGCATTCGTTTGAATGTTGGCTGCCGGATGAGCAAGGCGAAATGCAGTTGGCAGGCGGATTTTACGGCGTGCAAATCGGCTGTGTGTTTTATGGCGAGTCGATGTTTGCCTTGCGTCCCGATGCGTCCAAGATTGCGTTTGCCTGCGCCGTCCCGTTTTTGGCGGATTTGGGCGTTGCGCTGATAGACTGTCAGCAGGATACCGAACATATGCGCCGTTTCGGTTCGCAGTTGATGGATTTTGCCGACTTTCAGACGGCCTTGAAAGATTTGAACGCGAAACCGTTAAAGCGGGATATCGAATGCGGCGTGGTGGCTGAAAATCTTCTGCAAAAGATTGGCGGCGAAGATTGATTTATCGGCACGGCGTGTCGGCAGAATTGACAGTTTGCATATTGCGGCTGGGAAACCGGTTGGAAAATAAATGTCATTCCATTCACTCGAACAGGTCGTCTGAAAATCTTGGCTTAGCCGAAATTCGGCCGTGTAACGCTTGGCGCTAATCATGTTAATAGCTGACGAAATCGCTTTTACATGGCAAAATAACGAGTTAAATATTTGTAATAGGGTGGTCTGAATAGGTTTCAGACGGCCCTGATCTCTTGAAGGAATCAACATGTCTTTGCAAAACATCATTGAAACGGCTTTTGAAAACCGTGCCGAAATCAATCCGAATACCGTTACCCCGGAAGTGCGTGAAGCGGTTTTGGAAACCATCCGCCAACTCGACTCCGGCAAACTGCGCGTTGCCGAGCGTTTGGGTGTGGGCGAATGGAAAGTCAACGAATGGGCGAAAAAAGCCGTATTGCTGTCTTTCCGCATTCAGGACAATGAAATCCTCAACGACGGTGTGAACAAATACTTCGACAAAGTGCCGACTAAATTTGCCGATTGGTCTGAAGACGAATTCCGCAGCGCAGGCTTCCGCGCAGTTCCGGGTGCGGTTGCCCGCCGCGGCAGCTTTGTGGCGAAAAATGTCGTGTTGATGCCTTCTTATGTCAACATCGGCGCATACGTTGACGAAGGTGCGATGGTCGATACTTGGGCGACCGTCGGCTCTTGCGCGCAAATCGGTAAAAACGTGCACTTGAGCGGCGGTGTCGGCATCGGCGGAGTCCTCGAGCCTCTGCAAGCCAGCCCTACCATTATTGAAGACAACTGCTTTATTGGTGCGCGTTCTGAAATCGTTGAGGGCGTGATTGTCGAAGAAGGCAGCGTGATTTCTATGGGCGTATTCATCGGTCAATCCACCAAAATCCTTGACCGTACGACCGGCGAAATCTATCAAGGCCGCGTACCGGTTGGTTCGGTTGTCGTATCTGGCAGCATGCCTTCCAAAGACGGCAGCCACAGCCTCTACTGCGCGGTTATCGTCAAACGCGTGGACGCACAAACCCGTGCGAAAACCAGCGTAAACGAATTGTTGCGCGGTATCTAATCGGATAACGATGACACCGACTGACGGGGGTGGCAAAGCCTGCTTTACGGTCGGGTTTGAACAAAAAACAGGCAGAATGTTCTGCCTGAGACCTTTGCAAAATTCCTTTCCCCCAACAGCCGAAACCTAAACACAGGTTTTCGGCTGTTTTTGTTTCGAATATCCACTGATTCTACTCAAATACTCCCCTTAATCCCCCTTGGATACCCGATAATCAGGCATCCGGCCGCCTTTTAGGCGCAAACAGGCACACTTAGCCTGTTAGCCGCCTTCAACAGGTTTAGACACATCGCCTTCAGATGGCTTTGCGCACTCACT
>NZ_KV809541.1:0-329 GCF_001812605.1 Neisseria sp. HMSC073G10
CAACTGATGCTCTTTCAGATGTTGCCGGTTTTCCGCACTGTCATAGCCTTTGTCGGCATAGACGGCCGTACCTTCGGCTATCCCTTCCAGCAAAGGCGACAGGTGGTTGCACTCATGGGTATTGGCGGGGGTAATGTGCAGTTTCTCAATATAGCCTTCCGCATCTGTACGGGTATGTTGTTTGTAACCGAGTTTGTAGAGGCCGTTTTTCTTTATCCAACGGGCATCGCTGTCTTTACTCGGCGTGGTTTGGCCGCTGATTTGCCCTTCTTCATCGACTTCTATAGCCTGGCGTTGTTTGCTGCCGGCGGTCTGAATAATGGTGGCGT
>NZ_KV809542.1:0-1143 GCF_001812605.1 Neisseria sp. HMSC073G10
ACAGCCAAAGCAAAGTCAAAGCAGACCATGCCTCGGTAACCGAGCAAAGCGGTATTTATGCCGGAGAAGACGGCTATCAAATCAAAGTCGGAGACAACACAGACCTCAAGGGCGGCATCATCACCTCCGGCAAGAGTGCCGAAGACAAAGGAAAAAAACTTTTTCAGACGGCCACCCTTACTGCCAGCGACATTCAAAACCACAGCCACTACGAAGGCAAAAGTTTCGGTATCGGGGCAAGTGTTGCAATCAGCGGTGAATCAATGGGGCAAAACCGTCCTGCCGATTCCGGCCCGGGAATCCGCTTGACTGATGCTTCTAAAGGTCAAAACAACAATAACGCCATCGGCTACGGCAGCGATGGAGACAGCAAAAACAGCACCACCCGCAGCGGCATCAACACCCGCAACATACACATCACCGACAAAGCGGGACAACTTGCCCGAACCGGCAGGACCGCCAAAGAAACCGAAGCGCGTATCCACACCGGCATCGACACCGAAACTGCGGATCAACACTCAGGCCGTCTGAAAAACAGCTTCGACAAAGACGCGGTGGCCAAAGAGATCAACCTGCAAAGGGAAGTAACGCAGGAGTTCGGTAAAAACGCCGCCCAAACCACAGCAGCCGTTTCCGACAAACTCGGCAATACCCAAAGTTACGAACGGTATCAGGCAGCCAAAACCCTGCTGGAGGCCGAACTGCAAAACACGGACAGCGAAACCGAAAAAGCCGCTATCCGCGCATCCCTCGGTCAAGTAAACGCCTACCTTGCCGAAAACCAAAGCCGCTACGACACCTGGAAAGAAGGCGGCATAGGCAGGAGTATCCTGCACGGGGCGGCAGGCGGACTGACGACGGGCAACCTCGGCGGCATACTGGCCGGCGGCGGCACTTCCCTTGCCGCACCGTATTTGGACGAAGCAGCGGAAAACCTCGGTCCGGCGGGCAAAGCGGCGGTCAACGCACTGGGCGGGGCGGCAATCGGCTATGCGGCGGGCGGGAGTGTCGGTACGGCGGCAGTAGGGGCGAATGTCGATTGGAACAATAGGCAGCTGCATCCGAAAGAAATGGCGTTGGCCGACAAATATGCCGAAGCCCTCAAGCGTGAAGTCGAAAAACGCGAAGGCAGAAAAATCAGCA
>NZ_KV809543.1:0-241 GCF_001812605.1 Neisseria sp. HMSC073G10
GGCATGGGCTTGGGCACCGTTCAGCACGGTATTGCCCTTGCTGCTGAGCTGCAGTTTGTCGGACTGCAATAGGGTGTTTTGATGGGTTTGGCTGTCGGTGCGGTTTTTGCCTTTGCCGTAGGCGGCTTCGGCATAGATATAGACGCCGGTTTGCGCACCGACGGAAACCCCGACGCCGACTTGTACGCCGGCATTGCGGTTTTTGCCGTCCTGATGTTGGCTGTCTTGGGCCGACTGCAGC
>NZ_KV809544.1:0-388 GCF_001812605.1 Neisseria sp. HMSC073G10
TGCCGCCTACGCCCCAGCTTCGGGCTTCTTGGTAAGCTTGGGCATACTTCGCGTTCCCCAGCCTCATGGACAGCCGTTCGCTGTCGCTTTTACCGGCATATTGCTCATAACTGCCGTCGTTTTGCTCTTTCAGACGGCCTTCGTAAGCGGCCTGTTGTTTTTCCAGCTCTTCGGCTGCCGCTTTGGCACGGTTGCCACTATAGGTGGCAACGGCGCTGTGGATGACGGCAGTCGATTGGGCGACGGTTTGCTGTTTGTCGAGTAGGTTTTGCAGATCGGGTACGGCTTCGGCGCTGCGGTGGGCGTTTTGCAGATCGGTTTGGATGCCGAGTGCGCGGGCGCTGGTGGCTTGGTCGCCGATGGTGATGTTGCCTTCGCTGAGTACGGA
>NZ_KV809545.1:0-232 GCF_001812605.1 Neisseria sp. HMSC073G10
CTACTCGACAAACAGCAAACCATTGCCCAATCGACTGCCGCCATCCACAGTGCCGTCGGCACCTATAGGGGCAACCGTGCCAAAGCCGCGACCCAAGAGCTGGAAAAACAACAGGCCGCTTACGAAGGCCGTCTGAAAGAACAAAACGACGGCAGCTACGAACACTACCTCAGCCTAAGCGACGCACAACGGCAGCAGGAGATGCTGGCCCATTCCCCCGCCTACGCCCAAG
>NZ_KV809546.1:0-904 GCF_001812605.1 Neisseria sp. HMSC073G10
TAATGTCGCCCTCGCGGCTGCGGATATTGATGTCATCGCCAGCTTTCAGGCTGCTTTGTTGGCTTTGGCGGTAGTGTTGGTTTTGCTCTTTGCCGGCGGTTTTAAAGCCGAAACCGGCTTCAACGGACAAGAGGACGGCGCCCTGCTGTCCGGTTTGGTTTTTGACGGCGTCGGCCACTTTGCCGACGGAATCGGCCAGCTGGTAGGCTTGGGCGCCGGCGGCCAGGGTCTGCAGGGCGCGGGTGCGGTCGTCGGCTTTGCTTTTGGCTGCGCCCTCGGCAGCGTTGACCAAATCGATCAGCGGCGAGGAAATTTTGGCGAAGGTGCCGATTTTAAGGTCGCGCTCGCTCTGGCGGCTGCGGCCGTGGTTGTCGGCGGTGCGGATATCAACGCTTTGGGCGGCAATGTCGATGTCGCGGGCGGCGGCAACATCACTGCCGGTTTGGCGGTAGGCGCCGCCGGCATCTATCCGCACGCTGCCTTTCAGGCTGCCGATTTGGCTGGCGGTCTGCCGGGTTTCTTCGCCTTCGCTCTCGCGGCGGTTTTTCATCCAGCCGCTAAAGTGCTCGGTATCGGATATGACGGCGCTGCCGATGCCCGAAGAAACTTGGCGCTCGCTCTGGCTTTGGCGGTGTTCGGCGGCGCGGATGTCGATGTCGCCGCCGGCTTTAAGCAGCAGGTCGTCTTGGGAGACCAGACTGCTGCCGCTGACGGCGATATTGCCTTTTTCGGCAAGCAGACGGGTTTTACCGCCCACGGACAGGGTGCTGCCGCTGATGCTGCCGATCTCGCCCGCAGCCTGCCCCTGATCGTTAAAGGTGCCGAAGGGGGTGATATGGTCGCGGTTGTCGATGGAGAAACCGCTGCGCTTGCTGCTGCCGGTTTGCCGGCGGCTGTCGGCCGC
>NZ_KV809546.1:1004-8864 GCF_001812605.1 Neisseria sp. HMSC073G10
CTTCGGTGGCACGGATGCTGAGATGGCGGCCGGCCGTCAGCGAGCTGCCGACGGCTTCGGTGCTGCTGCTATCCTGCGTCTGCGTGCTGCGGCTGCGGCCGCCGCTGATCACGACAGGCGTGCCCGCCGCCTGGCTGGCTTTGGCCGAGGCGCTGCTGCGCTGCATCCAGTTGCCAACAATACTGTCGCTGTACCCGCCGCCCTGCATGGCTTTGTCCCAGGCATTTTTACCGGCGGTATAGGGGTCGTAAGTGATGCCGATCGAGAAGCCGCTTTGTTTACGCTGTGTCCGGCTGTGCTGTTCGCTGCGGTTATAGGCTTCGTCAAGGGAAACTTCGCGCCCCTGCAGCTTCAGATCGCCACCGGCATACAGCTGTGCGGCTTCGGTACTCAGTTTGCCGCCCGCCGCTACGGTGGTATCGCCTTTCAGGCTGCCTATCTGCGAGGAGACTACGGCAGACGATACGCTGTTTTGCTGCAGGTTTTCTTGGGTCTTGCCGTAACCGGCCATCGCTACGCCGTTTTTCAGGCTACCGGTGAGGCCGGACTTTTTGCGCTCGTGGTTTTCCCAATCTTGGTAGCGGTTGTCTGCGGCGTCAATGCGCACTCCGCCTTGGGCGGCAATCAGGGTCTGATCGTCGCTGATGACTTGGCTGCCGCGGATGCGGGTGTCGCCGCCGGAAGCCGTTCTGACTTCGCGGCCGGTAATCACGCTGCCGGCTGCTTCGTCGTGTTGGCGCCGGTATTGGTCCAGCCGGCTTTTGCTGCCGGTCAGGCTGCGGTCTTTGCTGTAGGTGGATTCGTCCAAATCCAGGGTGCGGCTGCCTTCGCTGATGTCGATGTTTCCTTGGGCGGCCAGGGTGGTGCGGCCGTTTTGGCTGTCGATTTGGCCTTGGCGGATGCTGAGCTCTTTACCGGCGGATACGGTGATGTTGCCGGCCGCTTCGATGCGGCTGCCTGCTTCGGCGCTTTGGTGAATGTGGCGGTGGTTTTTGTCGTTTGCCGCGCCGTAGCTTTCGTGGCTTTCGGTGCGGACGGTGCCGAGTGTGACGCTGCCTTCGCGGGCAATCATTTGGCTGTGGCCGTCGCGGGCGCGGTTGGCCAGGCGGGCGCCGTTCAGTTTGATGTCGTGCCCTGCTTCGAGGCTGAGCAGGCCTTGGCCGTCTTCTGTGCCGCTGACATACAGTCCGGCCACACGGTCAACGGTGGTGCGGCCGTTGTGCGAGTCGCCGCTTTGGGCGGTGCTGCTTTGGAGGGTGATGTTGTCGGCTTTGAGGCTGAGCAGCCGTTCGGCTTCGATGCTGCCGCCGGTGATGTCGATTTGTTGTTGGGCGTCGAGTATGACGTTTTTGCCGCCGATGCGGCCGCTGTTGCTGATGTCGCCGGCGGCCAGATCGACGATGCGCCGGCCGGCAAGGGTACCGCGGTTGTCGATGCGGCCGGCTTCCAGCTGCAGGGCGTCGGCGCTGATGAGTCCGCCGGCGCTGTTGAGATCGCCGGGGCGGGCGAGGACGTAGACTTTGGGTACGAGTACGCTTTGGCTGCTGCCGTCGGCCAGGGTAACGGTCTGGCTTTCAAGCCAGACGATGTCGCTGGTCAGCCGGGCAACTTGTTCGGGGGACAGGGCGATGCCGGGGGTCAGCTGCTGGGCGCGGGCAAAGCTGATGCCGGCGTCCATCAGGGCTTGGAATTGGGCTTCGTCGTTCGGGTAGCCGTCCAGACGGCGGTAGCCGGTCAGACGGGCAATCTGTTCGTTGATCAGGCGTTGCTCGTAATAGCCGTCGCCCAGCCGTTTGTGGGTGCGGTTGGGATCGGTTTGCAGGGCTTTGAGCATGTAGTCGCTGCCCAGCCAGGTGCGGTAGTCGGCATAGGCGGGATCGGTTTCGACCAGATAGCCGGGGCGGTCGGGACGGACGGTGTACAGGCTGCTTTCGGGCAGGCTGAAGCTGCCGTCGGGACTTTTAATGCGTTGTGGCGCAACGGCGGCGGTGGCGGCATCGGCTGCGGCGGCATGGCCGGCAGGGGGGTTCAGGCTGCCTTGGTTTTGCAGAATGTCGCTCAGCTGGTTTTCAAAATCGTGGGTGCTGACGCTCGGGTTGTTGTAAGCATAACCACCTCTCCAATAGACATGATGCCTGCCTCGGTGGCCATGGCTTCTTTCGAAGGTCGCATGTTCGCTTATGCCGACTTCTTCCAGACGCCGCTGCTCTTGGGTGGCGTGGTTGGCAATCTTGTCTTTGGAAAGCCCCGACAATGTGCCACCGATCAGGATTTTGCTGTCACTGTTACGCCATTCTCCGCCTTCGGCTTTCAGGTCGCCGCCAATCAGGATTTCGCCCGGACGGCTTTCTACGATACGTTGGCGGTAACGGTTCAGGCTGTATTGGTAGCGGCGTACCGCCGATACGTCGGAGCGTTCGAATTTGCGTTCGGTACTGCCGCTTTTCTGTCTGCCCTGCTCGTTGAAACGGAAGACCAGATTGGTTCGGTATTGGCTCATGTTGCCGTCTTCGCCGTCAATGTAGCGTTCGGGCTCGCCGGCAAAGGTGTAGGCAGTTTGGCGGCGGCTGTCGGCCAAATATTCTTCGGTGCGCAAACCGGCGTTTAGGTTGTCCAGTTTTTGAACGGCAATCTGCCCGCCTCCCACTGCTTCAATCCGCGCGCCGCGGTTTTCCAGGCGCTCGGCCCTGCCTTCGGCCTGATGGCGCTCATTCAAACGGCCGCCGATATGCAGTGTGCCTTCGCTGCTGATCAGGCTGGAGACGCTGCCGGTTTGTACTTGGCCGTTTTCAATCCGGCCAAAGCCGCTGCCGGTGTTGCTTATGCTGCGCATGCCGATGTCCAGCCGCTCTCGTGCGGCAATCACGGGGGCTTGGTTTTTGCCGTCTGCGCTTGCTTCTTCGCGGTTGTTCAGGCTGCCGCCGCCCAGGGCGAGACGGCTGCCGTAGATGCGGCCGCTGCCGATGTTGTTCAGGCTGTCTGCGGCATCAATACGGGTCAGGCCGTTGCTGTTGATCAGGCCGCGGTTGTCCACGGTGTCGGCGCCAATACGGGTATTGCTGCCGGAAACCAGTTTGCCTTCGGCGCGGTTGTCGATGTGCCGGGCACGGATGTCGAGGGCTGCGCCGCCGGCCAAACGGTGGCGGTTGCGGATGCTGCCGCCGCTTTCGATGCTGAGTGTGCGGCCGGCTTCGATGTCTGCGCTGCTGTCAAAGTCGGCGCTGAGTTTGAGGGCGGCATCACGGCCAGCGGCCAGGGTGCCGCTGCCGTCCAGTACCCGGGCATCCAGTCCGATGTCCTGTCCGGCCAAGATGCTGCCGTCTTGGTTGGTGATGTTGTCGGCGGCCAGTTTCAGGCTGCCGGCAGTGGTGATTTCGCCTTGTTCGTTGTTCAGGCCGTCTGAAAGGCGGATGTCGCTTTGGCTGTTGCTGCGGATGGCGCCTTGGCGGTTGTCGAGTCGGGTGCCATCCAGTTTCAGGCTGCCTGCGGCCAGGGCGCCGCCGCGGTTGTCGCTGTGGCTGCTGTGAATGTCGGCGCTGTGGGCGAGAATGTCGCCTTGGCGGTTGTCGAAACGGCTGCCGTCTGCTTTCAGGCTGCCGAGGGTGAGGCGGCCGCTGTTGGCCAGTTCGCTGTGTACGTTCAGATCGGTGCGGCCGCCCGCTTCGATGGTGCCGCTGTTGTCCAAACGGCCGGAGACGCTGATGCGGCCGTCGGCAGGAGTGGGAACTTGGGTATGGCCGCCGTGACTGTTGCCGCTATTGCCGTTGCCGTTATTGGCGGGCGGCCGCTTGTTGCCGGAGTGGGAACCATTGTTGTTGCCGTTTCCGCCGTTGTTGCCGCTACTGTTTCCACTGTTGCCGTTGTTGTTTTCCGGCAGGCCGATGCGGCCGCTGTTGGCCAGGCGGGCGGTATCGACGGCCAGATCCTGACTGCCGCTTTGGCTGATGCGGCCGCTGTTGTCCAATACGGGGGCGGCAATGTCCAGACGGCCGCCGTCGATTTGACCGCTGTTGTCAATCCGGGCGCTGCGGATGCGGTTTTCTGCGGTGCTGAGAATGCGGCCGCTGTTGTTCAGGCTGCTTTTGCTGTCGATGCTGCTTTGGCCGTGGGCGTAAAGGGTGCCGCTGTTGTCGGCTTGGCCGGCGTTAAGACGCAGGGTGCCGCCGTCTTGGGCGGCGACGGTGCCGCTGTTGGCCAGTCTTCCGTCGGCGCTGAGGGTCACGCCGCCGGCACCGGCGTAAATCTTGCCGGCATTGCGGATGCCGCTGCCGGCATCGGCAGCAATCAGGGTGATTTTGCCGGCATACATGCCGCCCAGGGCGCCGGTGTCGATGGCAAAGACGGGGGCGGATGAAGACGGAGTGCGGGGTGCGGCGGCGTCTTTCAGGCTGCCTGCGGCGTCGGTTTGGCCGGCGGCGGCAATCACTTGGACGTCCTGCCCCCAAATGCCGCCGTCAATCTTGGCGGCACGGCTGAGAATGCGGGTGTAGTCGGCACCGCGCCCGTCAAGACCCTGTGCGCCGATTTCAATACGGCCGCTGCCGATGTCCAAACCGTCGAAACGGCCGTCTGCCAGGATGGGACGGCCGGTGGTCAGGGTGGCACCTGCGCTGTTGATAAAGCCGCCGCCGTCGACGCGGATGCCGGCGGGGTTGGCCATCACCACTTCGGCGCGGCGGCCGGCGATTTCGATATAGCCGTTCAGCCGGCTCGGGTCGCTGCTGTTGATTTGGTTGACGATTACACGGGCTTCGCCGCGGGCGAGAAAGGGGTTGCCCTGTATCCAGCCGGCCTGGCGGGTGGATACGCTTTTATGGCTGTTGTTGAGAATGGTGCCGCGCGTGTCGACATCGAAACGGCGGTATTGGTTGACGGATACGCCGTGGGCGGTGGGGGTTTGGATATTGACCTGCGGTAGTCCGTTGCCGGTTTGCAGGATGACGGGCTGCTGGGATTTGGGGGCGGATTTGTCGGCTTGGATGTCGGCAGCGGCGGCGGGCACAATCAGGGCCGAACCGAAACCGAGCAGCAGGCTGAAAGTCAGCGTGCCCAAATGCAAACGGCAGCCTGAACGGGTTTTTAGGCTGCCGTCACCGCCACCGGTTTCTCCGCCTGAGCGCTCGCCGGGACTTTTGCCCTGCCCGATGGCAGTCTCGGCTACGGCCATCAGGATGCCGCGGGTGCGGTTGAAGACGATTTTATGGCAGTGTTTGTTCATGTTCTTGCGTCCGTGTGGAAATGGGAAACAGGCAGCCCAAATGCAGGCGGTGCCCGTGTTTTCTCCGGTTAAAACGAATAGTTTAGGTTGAAGCCGAAAACGGCGGTACGTTTGCTAAAGCCTTGCGGTTTTTTAATCGGTTTGCCGACAAACAGGTCGTAATTCAGGCTGCCGCCTGCTTTGAACTGGCCGCGCAGGCCGGCGGCGGCGCCGATTAGGGTTTGGCCGAGCAGGTATTGCGCCGAGTCGCCGGAAACATGGCCGCCGTCTAGCGCCAGATAAAACTGGTGGGCAGCCTGAAAATACCAGCCGGCTTCGTTGCGCCAGTACCAGCCGCGCTCGGCCGACAGTGAGCTTTCGCCGTCGAAGCCGCGCACGGTGTAGCGACCGCCGATGGCGATTTTGTCCAAAGGCGTCAGCGGGGTTTTATTCCACTGGGCATGCAGGGCGGTGTCATAT
The DNA here is from genome assembly GCF_001812605.1 of Neisseria sp. HMSC073G10. NCBI lineage: Bacteria > Pseudomonadati > Pseudomonadota > Betaproteobacteria > Neisseriales > Neisseriaceae > Neisseria > Neisseria sp. HMSC073G10. The sequence continues at coordinate 6,682 of NZ_KV809546.1, forward strand.
ACGAAGTGCTGCCGGCCGATTTGGAAGGGGTGGTTATAGCTGATGTCGGCAGTGATCACCTTCATTCTCGAAGTGCCTTCATCAAACACCTCTTCAGGGGCGGCAATGGCATCGGCCATGCCGGTGCCGCGCTTGTAGCCAAGGCCGATATCCAAAGTGCTGCGGCCGATGTATTCCTTGTGTTTTAGGCTCAACTGCCAACCGGCGGTTTTACGGCGCTGTACTTCGACTTCGGCATCATCGATAAAACTTTGGTTTTCTTTCTGCCACAGTTTGAAGCCGATATGGCTCTTGCGCCGCGCATCACGGTACAGCAGGCGGGTAAATCCGATGTCGCTGCCACGGCTTTTGCCGTTGTAGTCGTACACTTCATTGATACCCGCCACGGCTTGGTGGTAGCGGTAGTAGTTGTGGTTCCAGCTCCACAGCCAGTTGCCCGCAGGAACGGAATAGTGAAAGGCGTAGCTTTGGGTGCCGCCGGCGGTTTTTTTGCCCTCGGAGTCGGTATGGGTGTCGGTATGGCCCAGATGGCGGCCGTAGGACAGATAAAACAGATCGCTTAAGCCGAAAGGGTTGTCGGCAGAGAAAGTCAGGCTGCCTTGGTATTTGCCGGTGGTTTTGCTGCCGGAGTCGTCCACACCGAGCGACAGGCGGTAGGGCAGCAGCCGCTGCCGCCAGGCAACAATGATGTCGCTTTCATCGGGTGCATCGGCGGGAACGATTTGAATATCGGCTTCCGCGGTGGGTACGCGCTTGAGATTTTCCAGCCCCTGCTCGATACGGCGCAGATTCAGAATATCGCCGCCTTTCAACGGAATTTCGTTTTGAAAGGCGGCAATGCGCGCGGCACGGGTTTGGTCGTTGTGCGAAGTATCAGTGCGAACCGAGCGCACTTTGCCGGACAAAACGGTTAATTCCAAAGTTCCGCTGTTTAAATCCTGCGGTGCGGCCAAAATACGGGTAGTGGTATAGCCGCGGCCGATAACGGCGTTTTGTGCCGCAACCATAATGCGGTTGATGCCTTGCGCACCCAAACATTGTCCGGATTGGAAGCCGGTTTCTTTCAAGGCTTTTTTAAGTGCAAACTGAAAACGGCCGGCAGCATCGCCGGTCAGGGTAACGGTATGAATGGGGAAACAGGGGGATTCGGCCGATTCGGCTGCAGACGGAGTAAGCGTACTTTGCCGCGTATCTTCCAAACGCACATCGACTTCGCGCTGCAGCTGCTGCTCCTGCTGCCGGCGTCGCATTTCCTGACGTCTGAATTCGCTTTCTTCAATGGTATCGGCAAGTGCAGCCTGAAAAGAAAAGGCTGCCAAAATAGCTAAACTCAGATGGGTGTGTATGGCGGACATAATGTTAAACCCAGTATATTTTTACTTGAAAATAAACTCACTAAATTTTACAAAATCATTGATAAAATGTCAATGTCTTAACTTTATCTATAGATATCTGGCGCTGTTTACAGTATCTGAAGATTTCAAGAATGATACTGTGAAGCCTTATGGCAGCCTGAAAGGGTTGCGGTGTTTGAGATGTTGCCGGCGTATTTTTCTTAAGCTGTTGTGTAAAACACTGTTAGAGACCTTTGCAAAAAAGCCCTTCCCTCGACAACCGAAACCCAAACACAGGTTTTCGGCTGTTTCGCCCCCAATCACTCCTAATTCTACCCAAATACCCCCTTAATCCTGCCCGGACACCCCATAATCAGGCATCCGATCCGCCTTTTAGGCAGCAACAGGCGCACTTAGCCTGTTAGCGGCTTTCAAAAGGTTCAAACACATCGCCTTCAGATGGCTTTGTGCACTCACTTTGCTCAGACCGAAATAGGCTGCCCGGGAGTAGCGGAATTTACGGTGCAGCGTACTGAAGCTTTGTTCGACCACATAACGGGTCTTTGACAAATATCGGTTGCGTTTAGTTTGCGCTTCCGACAACGGATGGTTACGGTGGGCTTTGCGCATAATGCCGTCCAACAACTGATGTTCTTTCAGATGTTGCCGGTTTTCCTTACTGTCATAGCCTTTATCGGCATAGACGGTCGTACCTTTGGGTAACCCTTCCAACAAAGGCGACAGGTGTTTGCACTCATGTGCATTGGCGGGGGTAATGTGCAGTTTCTTGATATAGCCTTCCTCATCGGTGCGGTTATGTTGTTTGTAACCGAGTTTGTAGAGGCCGTT
>NZ_KV809547.1:0-219 GCF_001812605.1 Neisseria sp. HMSC073G10
ATCCACACCGGTATCGACACCGAAACTGCGGATCAACACTCAGGCCGTCTGAAAAACAGCTTCGACAAAGACGCGGTGGCCAAAGAGATCAACCTGCAAAGGGAAGTAACGCAGGAGTTCGGTAAAAACGCCGCCCAAACCACAGCAGCCGTTTCCGACAAACTCGGCAATACCCAAAGTTACGAACGGTATCAGGCAGCCAAAACCCTGCTGGAGGCC
>NZ_KV809548.1:0-859 GCF_001812605.1 Neisseria sp. HMSC073G10
TTAGGGGATTTTGGGGAATTTTGCAAAGGTCTCATAAGGGATTTGTTGAGAAAAAGGCTGAGGAATATAAACAAAAAGGCCGTCTGAAATTTTCAGACGGCCTTTTTTGTTTTTGAATATTGTAAGTGATTGTACTACTGAGAAAAACAGGAATTAGCAAATTAAAATACTAGCATTATAAATTTAACATAATATAAATTATTTTCCTTTTTCCTATTCTTCTACAAATTCCGCTTATTGTTCCTATATGTCAAATGAGAATCAATGATACTCAAGAGAGTGTGCTCATAGTACTCCAATTTTTAGTATGAAATCAATAGGTTTTAAGAGAAATTTGGCTGTACCTCTACCACTTAATTATTGGTTAGTGGAATAGGGTAGAGAGCAGGAAGTCTTAGTACGATACCAAGTACCTTCAACTCACAGACTGTCACTCTATCACTGATAGCAGGCTGGAATAGGACGGACAAAGATTTTGAATTGCCCAAATTCAATCTCTCAGACGGCCTTCTTCCCGTCAATCCTTCCCCCTTTACCAGCAGCATTATCACAGATATCATATCAAACAAATTGTTATGATTTATTTGATTGCTTATACAACTATTTTATCTGTTAAAAGTGAAGTATATTCGTTGAGCCTTTTTATTTCCGCATACCTTATTGCCTGGTTGCATTGTATATTCTGTAATTATTATCAACTTATAAAGGTAGATATACTGGCTGAAACCTTTGCAAAATCCCCCAAAAATCCCCTAAATTCCTACTAAGACATTTAGGGGATTTCTCATGAGCACCTTCTTCCAACAAACCGCACAAGCTATGATTGCCAAACACATCGACTGCTTCCCACTATTGAAGT
>NZ_KV809548.1:959-1428 GCF_001812605.1 Neisseria sp. HMSC073G10
CCGGCAGCAAACAGCGCCAGGCCATAGAAGTCGACGAGGAAGGACAAGTCAGTGGACAAACCACACCGAGCAAAGATAAAGATGCCCGCCGGACAAAGAAAAACGGCCTCTACAAACTTGGTTACAAACAACATACCCGCACCGATGAGGAAGGCTGTATCAGGAAACTGCACATCACTCCCGCCAATACCCATGAGTGCAAACACCTGTCGCCTTTGTTGGAAGGAATAGCCTTGGCTGCCGCCGCTTTCATGCTGCGGCAGGGTGGGGCTGTAGTTGAGGCCTTTGTTCATGTTCTGGCCGGCGGTTTGGGACGCACGACCAAAGGCGCTTTGATTGAAGCCGTCGCTGCCTTTCAGGCTGCCGCCGTAGCCGGCACCGATACCCATGCTGCCGGCGCTGTAGCTGCTTTCGTTGCGGAGGTCTTCAAAAAGGGTGCCGCCGACATCGGCGTCGATGCGTCGGGCAT
>NZ_KV809549.1:0-2429 GCF_001812605.1 Neisseria sp. HMSC073G10
TGTGGTAGCCGCCTTCGCCGGCAAAGAGACCGCTCTGGCTGCCGACGCTGCGGCTGTGGCCGCTGGCTTTGCTTTGGTTGTAGTTGCCGGATACGCTCCATGCGGTACCGAGGGCGACTTGGGCGCGGATGCCGCCGCCGCTTTGTTTGCTCTCCTGTTCGACAGTGTCCTGCGGGCTTTCGATATAAAGGGTGCCGCCGACATCGGCATCAATGCGTCGGGCATGGGCTTGGGCACCGTTCAGCACGGTATTGCCCTTGCTGCTGAGCTGCAGTTTGTCGGACTGCAATAGGGTGTTTTGATGGGTTTGGCTGTCCGAACGGTTTTTGCCTTTGCCGTAGGCCGCTTCGGCGTAGATATAGACGCCGGTTTGGGCACCAACGGAAACCCCGACGCCGACTTGTACGCCGGCATTGCGGTTTTTGCCGTCCTGATGTTGGCTGTCTTGGGCCGACTGCAGCCGGATGTCGCGCGCGGAATCGAGGCGGATAGTGTCGCCCGCAGTAATGTTGCTGCCTTGGACGGTAATGTCGCCCTCGCGGCTGCGGATATTGATGTCGCCGCCGGCTTTCAGGCTGTCGATTTAGCTTTTGGCCTATGATGTTTCTTCGTTTTTGCAATTAAGCTCTAATTTTTATTTTATATATATTTTCTCATACAAGGGAGAAGCACAAATATTTTCCCAACCAAACTCTTTAAGCACCTGCTTGGCTAATGTACGTATATTTCCCCATTCCTGACTATATAATCCTGATTCATCAAGCCAAATGAAATCGAATCCATCTCCACTAATGCTAGATATATATGCATTTAAATTTAATAGCATTTCTTTTTGTCTAGTTGTCAAGATACTTCCTTTATCTAAACACTCTTCAAATGCATCAGTGAATTCCAAAACAATTTCCTCCCCAGCAGTATGCCTAGATCCTGTAATTTTTTTCTGAGTATCAGGATCTTGAGTCATGGCAACAACAGACCAACGCAAATTTGATAACTCATCCATAAATAATCCTTTCATTTATATAAGATAGTTGCTTTTTCATTTGTTTTATTATACGTTTTAGGGTTAACTATTTTAATTTTCCCTTTATCTGTTGTAGATATTTTATAGTATTCACCACCATGTCTTCCTCCTCCTGGATGAACTTGAATTTGAGTGATTGTTTTATGACCTTCTATTTTTACAATAAGTGCCTTTCCACTTCCTTGTGTGCTTTGTCTAACAGTTGCTTTATATCCAGCATTGTTAAAATGCTCTGCAATCCTTACGGCTGATAATCCCCAAATGGATTGAGGGTTATTTTGCCAAATAGAAATTAATTGTTGAGAGTTTATTAGCTGCTTGGATTCATAAACCGATGCTGTACTTCCCTCTAAAATTTTAGAGTTAAATATTTTTTTAATTCCGTCGGGCCGTACCACTTTTACCGCATTGTCCGACCACGTTACCACAGAGCCTTTCGGTATCAGCTCTCCGTTGGCCAGGCGTTGCTCCTGCGACAGGGTAACGGTTGTTCCTTTTACCGCTTTTGGATTTGAAGGAATGCGGACTTCGCCCACAGGCACGGCCTTTCCGGACGGAGCCTCGGCCTTGCGGACAATGGGAACAGGCGCCTTTGATGTCGTAGGTGGCAGATTGCTTTTTCCGATATTGTCGGCTTTGTAGTTTTGGGGAGGGGTTGGTGTTCCATAATTCTCAGATGGTTTTCCACTTTTTTGGGGCGTGACCCTTCTCAAGTTTCCAAAGTTACTACCTCTTATTCCTTTGGGAGAGCTACCCATTCCTGATTTAAGTAGTATGTAACTAACTTGCTCTGTTGGAGACAAACTAATACGATCTCGCTTCATCCTTTCTTCAAGAATAAAGTCCAAGATATTCGCTTGGGCATGTACTTCCGCAGTAAGCGGGTAATTCGAAAAGCCTAGCGATCGGAGCGACTTCACTCTATTTTCAGCATCTTCTTGTATCAGGCTTAACTCCGAATCATTCAAAGTACCAGATTGTATGGCATGGCTAACGATTTGGTCGTTACGCTTGCGTATTGCTCCATATTTATGATCAGCATCCGCACATCCATTACATTGTTCATAGTATATGGCAACCGGTTCAACATCGATCACACCTAGTTTTTGGAGTTTTTTATCAATAATAAGCAATTTTTTCGCTTTATCTTCATCTTGTCTGGCTCTATTTAATAAATCGTTTCGATACTTCTGACTTCCTGACCAGTTATTCTCCACCGCATTCTGCCCCAGCACGCCCCCTACCTGTGCGTTGAACAGGGCATTGGTGTTTGCGCCGTTGGTGCCGTTCAGGCTGCCTCCGGCGGCACCAACTACCGAAGCAACCGCACCGGTCTGCGCTTTGATCTCTTCTTTAATGTGCTCGGGCAGAAGGTTGGGATTGAATTTCCCCGTTATCGGGTCGA